>CAYTUH010000080.1:0-8946 GCA_964441165.1 uncultured Syntrophaceae bacterium | reverse complement strand
TCTGAAAAAGCCCTGTTGGCTCTGCTCTGCATCATTATTAGCGCGCCGTGCAGAGCTTTCTCTTCTGATTTTTCCATCATGTCAAAGTACTTGGGAACAGCCACAACAGCGGCAACCGCAAGTATCAACAATACGGCCAGTATCTCTATAAGCGTAAAGCCCTTGTTTTGCAATTCTTTTTTCACTATTTTTTCATCATGTATATTTGATTGGTAATAATGGAAGCCTGTTTTCATTCAGGCAACAATCATGCCACAGTCTCCGTAAAGATTGAACAGATATGACATTTTATCCCCTGATTCACTCGGCGATGCACCTTTCCCCTTCACCGCACCGTAAAATCATCGGTATCTTTGCCCTCTAACGGCTCACTGCAGTCATGAACAATTGATACATGACAAAAAAATATATTATTAATTGAAGCACTCCATCAAATGGATATTAAGTTCAACCTCCCGTAATAAATGTTCATATACTCATCCCGCGCCCAAAGGGGATCAGGCCTACCTACAATATTTGTTGATCAACCCGCTCGGCCATCTTCATAATATGAGGCTATACTCCCTCATTAATCGAAGCCTTCAGCGACGCGATGTCTATTTCATACTTTTTTATTCGATGCCAGAGGCTTCGCTCCTTAATCCCCAGAAGTTCCGCAGCGCGTGCCTGAACACATCCGCTTCTTATCAAGGCATCGATGATCATGCTCCTCTCGATTGATGCAAGCCTTTCGTCCATTGACGACCCGTTGGCTGTGTCCGTTGAAGCCGTGTTGTCGCCTCTTTTATGAAGATTCACGTGATGCCCTTCCGCAACGAGGCTTGAAAGGATACCGGCGGGAATGTTGGCGGGCTCGATAACGCCCGAATCAGCCATGAGTGCGGCCCGTTCGACCGTGTTTTTAAGTTCTCTGACGTTGCCCGGCCATGAATACATCATCAGATACTGCATCGCCGCCGGTGAAATCATCACACCGTTTCCTGACTCGTCCAGATAGTATTCAATAAGTAACGGAATGTCTTCCCTTCTTTCCCTGAGCGGCGGTATATGCAGATTAATGACATTGAGCCGGTAATAGAGGTCTTCCCGGAACCTGCCCTCCGTCACCATTTTTTCGAGGTCTTTATTCGATGCGGCAATAAACCTGACATTGACCTTGATCGATGCATTGCCTCCGACACGCTCGAATTCCTTTTCCTGCAGCACACGAAGCAGTTTGGCTTGCGTTTCCAGCGGCATGTCACCGATTTCATCCAGGAGCAGGCTCCCGTCGTTTGCCAGCTCAAACTTTCCGATTTTCTTCCCCGTCGCACCGGTAAAGGCACCCTTTTCGTGCCCGAAGAGTTCGCTTTCCAGAAGCCCTTCCGGAATGGCGACACAACTCAGCTTGATAAAGGGACACCCCTTTCTGCTGCTGTGATCGTATATTCCCGTCGCGATGAGTTCCTTGCCGGTTCCACTCTCGCCGGTAATGAGGACCGTCGCATCAGTGGGGGCTATCTTTATGATTTCATTAAAGAGTCCTCTCATCACCCGACTTTGCCCAATAATATCGGGGAACAATTCTCTTGCTTCGACCTTACCCAGGAATTTCGTCACTTCCTGGAATACGATATTGAATCGCTCGATTTCATCCTTTGTTTCATGGGATTTGATTTCGGATATCTCGGGTAGAATAGGCAATTTTTCTGCTTCGCTCACGAACTTCCGCATGGGAGTAACAATAAGCCAGGTGATCAGAAACCCGCACAAAAAAGTGACAAACCACACCGATAGGCCCCACACCATGGAACGCAAATCCGTGTGAGCAGTCTTTGCCGAATAATCACTGAGACGCAAGGCAATAATGAATGATATTATCGATATTCCCGAAAATATCAGTGGAATAAGAATAAAAAGGCTTATGCTGAAGGACCATTTTCTGTTCAGAATCGTTTTCATTGGATAGTCGCTCATACCCTGACGGCGCTGAAGCTGAACTCATCGCCCTTTGTACTTACCCTCATGTCTATTGCACCATCTTGGTAATATCCCACATCGGAAGAAAGACGGCCAGGGCAAAGAAGCCCACCACAGCAGCCAGACCGACAATGAGAAGAGGCCCGATGTTATCGGACAGCTTCTTCACGGCATATTCAACCTCATCGTCATAATGAAGAGCCACTTCATTGAGCATTTCGTCAAGCTGACCCGTCTCCTCTCCGATTGCTATCATGTCGACCACCATGGGCGTAAAATATTTGGCTGATCGAAGGGGGCCCGATATCCCGCGCCCTTCCTGTACCTTATCCTTGATCATATCAAACTGCTGCGCTATCGCATCGTTTCCTATGGTGCCCGACAGGATCTGGAGAGCGCTGAGCACCTGGATACCGCTTGCCTGGAGGATGGCGAATATACTTGCAAAACGTGACATTGCCGCTTTCTGGAATAACGGGCCGAGCAACGGAATCTTCAGTATGAGCGAGTCCCGCAGAAGCCTCCCCTGTAAAGTTTTCATGTAATACTTATATGCCACAATGATTGCCACCACCACACCCAGTATCAGAAACCAGTATTCACGGATGAGATAATTCAGTGCAATGCAAATTTTTGTGGGGACGGGAAGCGTAATGCCCGCATTCAGGAAGATTGATTCAAATTTTGGAATTACGAAGGTAAGAAGGACAACGAAGGCCCCACCCAGGGCCATGACGACCATTTTGGGATACTGCAGCGCCGATGATATGTCAGACTTGACTTTGTGCTCATGCTCCAGGATGTATGATAATCTTTTGAGAACGTCGGGAAGGGTCCCGCTTGTCTCACCGGCCCTCAGCATATTGATATAGAGTGGGGGAAAGATATTTTTCTGTTTACCGAAGGCCTGCGCCAGCGCTTCGCCTTCACGGATGTCGATGTTAATCGAGTTCAAGACGTCTCTCAATTTGGGGTTCTGCGTCTGGTGCTCAAGAATCTCGAGGACCTGCACAACCTGAAGACCGGCATGGAGCATTGTTCTGAACTGTTTCGTAAAGAGAATCAACTCTTCATTTTTCACCGTGGCAAAGCGTGATTTCAGGTCCATAAGCTGCGTGAGTGACGAACCGGCAGTTCTCTCCACAACTTTCGAGGGAATGAATCCCTGATTGCTCAGAATTGCCGTGGCCATCTCAACACTGTCGGCAGTCAGGACTCCTGATACATTGTCACCGTTCTGGTTTATTGCCTTATAGGAAAAATCCGGCATATGGCGTTACATCCCCATTTCGTCGTCTATGTCATAACTTTTGATGCGGCTTCTTCGAGGGTCGTGATTCCCCGCAGTACTTTCTGCTTCGCGTCTTCCTTCAACATGATAAGCTTGCCAGCATTGACCAGTTCCCGGTTTATTTCCGCGCTCGGTACGCCCCGCATGATCATATCCTGGGCCATTTCATCGTTGAACAGGACTTCAATAACGGCGAAACAATGTCCCCGCATGAATGAAGCGTTTCTCAACTCCTCATCGGTAAAGCCCCATGCTTCCAGGACGCTTTCCGGCGGCTCATACTGTTCCTTGCAATGGGGACAGGCCGTACGTACCAGGCGTTGGGCGAAGGAAACGAGCAGGACCGATGCAATCAGAAAGGGCTCGATTCCCATATCGATGAACCGTGTTACCGCGCCTATGGCATCGTTGGTATGGACGGTACTCAAAACGCGGTGGCCCGTCAAGGCAGCCTGCGTGGATATTCCCGCCGTTTCACCATCACGGATTTCACCAACCATGATCACATCAGGGTCCTGACGGAGTATCGATCTCAAACCGCTGGCGAATGTCATGCCCGCCTTCCTGTTGAGCTGAATCTGGCGCACATTATCGATCCGGTATTCAACGGGGTCCTCCAGTGTTATGATGTTTATATCGGGCGTATTGATTTCAGTGAGAATTGCGTAAAGGCTGGTGCTTTTTCCGCTTCCCGTCGGCCCCGTACTCAAGATGAGGCCATAGGGCTTGATCGCCGCCTTGTTTATTTTGTCCCTGTCCACGGCCGACATTCCAAGCCGATCAAGTGTATAAACCGTTGCGCTCATGTCAAGAAGACGGAGCACGATATTTTCTCCGTATATTGTCGGAAGTGCTGAGGTACGGACATTGATTTCCTTGTTGTCCATCTTGACGGTGAACCGTCCGTCCTGGGGTATCCGGGAGACGGCGATATCCATGTTTGACAGTATTTTCAGGCGTGAGATGATCGGAAGCATAAGAGATTTAGGCGGAGGAGTTACTTCGTGAAGTCTCCCGTCGATACGAAAGCGAAGCTGGACCCTGTTTGCTTCCGGACTGAGGTGGATGTCGCTGGCACCTTCCCTGACCGCCTGCCCGACAATCGAATTCACCAGCCGCACCACGGGAGCTTCCTCGGCCATGCCCTGGAGAGAGCTCACCTGCAGATCCTCGGCTCCTTCCGCACCGCCCTCTTCCACATCGAGCTCGACATCCTCCATGTCCATATCTTCAAGGGTCTCGGAGATGCCGGAATGCATGCCGTAGGTCGCACTGATCAGATGACCCAGCTGGCTCTCGGAACAGACAACCGGTTCGACTTCCATGTTCGTCCGGTTTTCCACAAAATCGAGAGCCCGAATATCCATGGGATCGACCATTGCAATCGTGAAGAGATGTCGCCGCTTTCGGAGAGGGACCAATTGAAACTTCTGAGCGATATCAAGCGGTATCATCTGAACGAGTTCCGGATCCGCGGGATATGCTTCGGGATCGTATCTGTCGATTTTCAACTGCTTGCTCACCAGTTCGATGATCTGGTCTTCACTAACGATACCCCGCTGAATCAAAAATTGACCCAGCTTGACACCGGCACGTTTCTGATCGATCAGGGCCTGCTTGAGTTGTTCATCCGTAAGCAACTCGGCCTCAATGAGCATCTCTCCCAATCTTTTTCTTACTCTCAACGCTTCACCCTCACTTTTTATTGTCAAGATTTCACTGCAGCATTGTTTCGTCAATGAAATGTCAAGTTTGAAAAAAAGACCGTTGAATCACTCCAGCTTTCTATCACACGCGAGTTCGCAGACACATGAGCCGATAGCCTATCCAATGCCCCCCGTGCCGCCGCTTCCGTGATGAAGCCTTCACGAAGCAGCAACGAGAAACGCAGACCGGACTCTCCGTTCCAGTATGGCAGGAGCATGACCGGAGGAAGACCCTTCACAGTGTCTCCCTTATACAGTAAATAGGCTTTTTCGAGACTGTCGGTTTCGGCAATTTCCACCCGGTAATAGGTCGTGTGCGATGGAAGTTTCGTCATGACGGGAATGGCGGGGAAATTGATTACGTCCCCGGCAAAGACATTGTCGAGATCCTTTATGTGCGGATTGACCTCCGCCACCAATTGAAGCCGGCGCAGATCACATACCCCATAAATACTCTCTACCATTCTCCATACAATGCCCCATTTCGGCACCTTGAGGCTGCCCAGCAGCGCCGGGTAAGACTGTGACCGTGTGGAAAGGGGTTCCTCGTGCTTTGCCGCCGGTTTATGGACGACTTCAGTCACCGGGGACGGCGGCAGACTTTCCACCCGGGCACGTTCAACCTCTGGTGGTTCCGGCGTCTCTATCACTTCAACGTAAACCTCCTTCCGTGTCACGGCATCGGTATCGGCAACCGGTTCCGTCTCCTCTCCTTCGCTCCTTTTCTGCGCCTCTTCCTTGTGTGGAACAATTGTCGTGACTTTGGACGCTTTGACACTCGCCGCGGGCATGACTGCTCTCTCCGATTTTTGAAAGGCTTCGGGAACAATTATTCCGATTTTTTCAGGTACTGCAATAACGATGCCGAGCACAAGCACAAGAACCGACAGCAGCGTAATATTCCCCCAGGCAATGCGCCGAGGCGTTTCCGGGACGCCTCTCTTGATACATGATCGCACCAGGAACCAGCTTGCCCGGAATTTATTCTGGACGATAAGAGCCAGGATGATCTGGTGGCACAGCATGACGATTTTTCGGGGAAACCCGCCGGTGGCTTTATGGATCGCCCGATAGGCGGGATATGTAAAGAGTGCCCGCCTTTTACCCTCTTCACTGGCACGGTCAAGTCGAAACCGGATCATCGCCCTGGTATCGCGGAAGCTGAGCGGCCCGAGATGAAAGGAAAAGCTGATTCTGTCGGCAATGCCGGGATTTCGCTTGAGACTGTCCTCGAATTCCGTCTGGGCGAAAATCACGATCTGGAGGAGCTTATATTCATTTGTTTCATAATTGAGGAGTTCTCTCATGATTTCGAGACAGAAATCGGGAATCTTCTGTCCCTCGTCGACAATCAAAACGACCGTTTTCTGCCTGTTGACCCCCTCTTCGAAAAGATAGTTCTTGATACCTTCCCGAAGCTGCCATTCCGTGACGCCGGGGTCGGATATTCCTTTCACATTGAACATTTCCGCTATTGTTGACAGAAATTCCATCGGCATGCTGAAATGGGGGTCGAGAAGGAGATGCGTTTCCACCTTGTCATCGTCACCGAAGCGCCTGATCAACTGCCGGCACAATGTGGTTTTTCCCGTACCCACTTCACCGATCACGACATTGAGACCCCGCCGCAGCCGCACCGCCAGCTCGAGTTTCTGGAGACACCCGACGTGCTGGTGTGACTGGTAAAAAAACTCCGGTTCAGGAGAATTTGAAAAGGGTTCTTTACTGAGGTTTAATATTCGAAAATATTCCATAGCGCATCAATTATACAAACTGTTGAGGTCATTCGATAATGATCCCGTCACGTCACCGGGGTCACCTGTCTTTTCGTCAATATAATCCTCGATCTCGCCGAGGGGGGATTCCATCTTCAGTATGTGTGGCGTTATGAATATCAGTACTTCTTCCATCGATTTCTGTTTCATGTCCCGCTTGAAGAGATTTCCCAGATAGGGAATATTCATGACCCAGGGAACACCGCTGTCGACATCGATATTCTTCTTTTTGCTTAATCCCGATATGACAATGGTACTCCCGTCCCTTACGATCAGCGTGGTGCTCGTCTCCTTCTTGATGATCACCGGGTTTTCATCAACGGTCCGGGAGAAATCGACCTCATCCTTCTTTACCCGGATATCCATTTTCATGTTCTTCCCGTCAATGACGTGAGGCGTTATCTCAAGCCGTAATACGGCGTCTTCGAATTTGATCGTACGGTCACCTTCGTCATCCACCGTCGCATAGGGTATTTTCTCTCCATTTTCCGTGTAGGCGGTCTGGTTATCGAGGGTCGTAATCGATGGACTCGACAGTATATTCAACTTCCCTTCATCCTGAAGCGCCGACAATTGGACATTCAGCACGTAACTTCCTGCCTTCTCCGCCACATAGCCAAGCGTAAATCCGCTTGCTTCCGACAGCGACGCGGCGGGAAAGTTAACGGCCGCACCCGATTTGGGATCCACACCCGCAGAAAGAGTTTCGCCGGTCACACCCGCGGCATTTGCACCCGGCGTAACCCAGTAGTTGTTTCCGTTGCCGGTGCCGTGGTAAAGACCGCCCCACTGCATGCCGAGATCCCGGGCCACGTCACTGGACGCCTCCACAATCGTCGCTTCGATGCGAATCTGCGGCATCGGTTTGTCCAGTTCCTCTATGACCGGTATGATTTTTGTCAAGTCCTTCTTTGTCGCCTGAATAATAAGCGAATTCGTATGTTTGCTTATCCTGACCGATCCATAGGGCTTTCCCTGCTCATCCTTCGTCAGGAAGGTTTCTATATTGGCCGTCAATTCTTCAAGCCCGAGTCCTGACTTTTCGCCTGACGAGCCGCCCACTGTAATATAGTCAATAGGAACAACGATCGTATGCAGGGGAGAGAGTCGGCTCCTCAAAATCTCCTGTTCCCGCCTCTTTTCACGGATCGAATCCAGCTTGAGATCGTTCTCCAGGTCACTCACCGTGGCAATCCGTATGATCGAGCCATCCCATACGTAGGTCAGCATCTTTGACCGCATGATACTGAGAAAGGCTTCATCCCAGGGTACGTTCTTGAAGTCAACGGTAATTTCACCCTTTACATCCGATTTGATCAGTATATTCTGACGCGCGGCACGGGCCAGTGCCCGGAGCAGTATGTCGATCTTTGCATTTCGCATCTTCAAGGTCACCCTCGTCTTGGGAAGTGACCGCCGTTCCTCGAGTGATTCATCCATCTGCTCCGTCTTTGCAAGGATCTCGACGGAACGATCCCGCTCTTTGGGAGAAGTTCCCTTTGATTTAACCGCTTCGAGACGCCATTTTTCAAAGAAAGGATCGCTTTTCAGTTCTACTTTGTTGGTACACTGTACAAGCAGGATGCTTGTCACACACAAAACAAGCATCGGTACCGACATTTTTCCGAATCTGATATTCTTCAAATCCTTGCCCTCCATTAAGCCCTGTTGCCCTGTGGTGCAATCACGACCCCTCATTATTCCTCGACAAAGGGAATGGTAATTTTCTCGAGCTTTCCCTTGTCCTCGATAACCACTTCATTGGGACGTATGCTTTTCACGATAAAACCGCCTGCCTCGAGTTCATCTCCCGTCCCGTAATCCATCCCGTTGATCACTGCGAAGCGTCTACTGCCGTATTCGATATAACCGGTGTAGTTGAAGTTGATTTGATTCCCCCGGTCAAGCAAAGATTCACTCAGATAAAAAGGATCGACCGCCCATTCCGTTTCGGCGCGGGCTATAATATAGGCATCCACCATGGAGGCCTTGCTGTCCTTGAGAACTGCCGAAACCGTACCGGTCAATGCCTCGACATCGAAAGACTGGCCCTGCGGTTCCGACAGCAGCGTTTTTCCGGAATCGGGCAGCATGGTCGTCAGTACCGTATAGGCACCGTACAGTATCGCCAATATCATGACGACAATGATGATCTTTTCATTCTTTTTCAGATTCTTGATCTTTTCTATCATTTCCGCCACCGGAATTCACGAGG
>CAYTUH010000079.1:0-8952 GCA_964441165.1 uncultured Syntrophaceae bacterium | reverse complement strand
CGGTGAGCCAGGGAATCCAGTGCCTGGGCGGCTACGGCTACTGCGACGAGTTTCCTCTCGAGCAGTATTACCGCGACGTGCGCATCCACCCGATTCACGAGGGAACCACGGGCATTCAGGGGATGGACCTCCTGGGAAGAAAGGTGATCATGAAGAATGGCAGGGCTTTTTTCCTTTATCTTAACGAACTGGAAACGGTCATTGCCGAATCGAAGGGTATTGAGGATCTGGCGTCTTATGGAGAGAAACTCGATGAAGCCCGTGATCTGCTCCAGGAAGTCACTCAGAGTCTGACCACGCTGGCGCTGGAGGGGAAGATAGAGATCTTCCTGGCTGATGCGACACTCTACCTCGAATTCTTTGGTATCATCGCCATTGCATGGCAGTGGCTGCTCCAGGTGATCAAGGTCCACTGGGAAAGCGAAGAACGGCCTGCGGATGAGGATGCGGCCTTTTACCAGCGAAAGGCTGCGGCCTTCTGCTATTTCTTTGACTAAGAACTGCCGAAGCTTCATGGGCTTGCCGCACGCCTGAAGAACAGCGGCGACGGCCTGACGGTTTCGATGAAGGCGGAATATTTTGATTGATTGAAAGCTATCAGCTTTCAGCCGTCAGCTTTCCGCAAAAACTGAAAAAACAGATTGCCGCGCACGCCAGGGGCGCGCTCGCAATGACAATAATTTGGTTTCATGTTTAATGTTCAAAGTTACCTTTCCTTGGGGAAAGAGCTCTTATGAGCTTATAAGCATATGAAGCATGAGCATTTTTTCTTTTCCTTACGAACTCATGAGTTCATCAGCACAAGCGCTTTTACTTCCTCAATCCTGCGAAGATGATTCCTCAAAACTCGGAACGCGAAATCCAAAACCCGAACCTTTTTTCCTCATCAGCAGAAAAGAGACAGCAAGAAGGCACCATTTTGAAACAAAGAAGGCAGAGTCATGACGGCTCTGCCTTCTTTTTCTGAAAGTTTCGATCAATAGTAAATGGAACTTTGATCTGCACTCAAGTGGTCCTTGCCCTCATCTATGACAAGAATGGTGTCGCAGCCCGCGAATTTCGTTCCGTCATAGGTTTCGCAAGACACCGTAATATCGGTGTTTCCTACAGCCAGGCTATCGTATAACTGCTGCCGGTCAAATTTAACCATAAGGTCCGGTATGCCATTATCATTATCATCTCCAACGCCAAATGCCCCGACAGCAGATAGGGCATTACATGGTGCACTGCCATTAATATCTGATATCCTGACGCTTTCAGTATCGATGAGGCTCGGATTATAATTTTCGGGCAGTTCAATATAGCACGTTACATAATTACCTTTGCTCTTGAGGTTCACGGTGCCGGGGTTGATATCCGCCATTAAGGGTAGTGTGGGAGGTGACAATTGCCAGTCAAACAAATTACACTGGGAGTACCAGTTATTTCCCACGGCCATCACCGTGCCGTCCGATCTGAGCCCCACGGTGTGAAAATCGCCCGCCGCGACCTGGATGATATCCGTCCAGCTCTCCACATCGCACTGGCCGAAATTACTGAATCCTTCCACCGGTCCCACGGCCACCACCGTGCCGTCCGACCTGAGGCCGACGGTGTGCCGATAGCCCGCGTCGATCTGGATGATATCCGTCCAGCTCTCCACATCGCACTGGCCATACTCATTATCTCCCACCGCTACCACCGTCCCGTCTGATCTGATGCCGATGGTGTGCAAATCGCCCGCCGCGACGTGAATGATATCCGTCCAGTTTTCCGTATCGCGCTGGCCGTACCACCAGTTTCCTTCGGTTACTACCGTGCCGTCCGCCTTGAGCCCCACGGTGTGGGCATAACCCGCTGCGATCTGGATGATGTCATTCCACCATTTCACATCGCATTGATCCTGATCATTCAATCCCACGGCCACCACCGTGCCGTCCGCTTTGAGGCCCACGGTGTGCAAGCCCCCTGCCGCGATCTGGACGATATCCGTCAAGTCCACATTACACTGGCCATACTCATTCTCTCCCACGGCTACGAGTGTGCCGTCCGACATGAGGCCGACGGTGTGATCCCAGAGAGCCGCGACCTGGGTGATGTCCGTCCAGCTTTCCACATCGCACTGGCCGTACCACCAGTTTCCCACGGCCACCACCGTGCCGTCTGCCTTGAGCCCCAAGGTGTGGGCATAGCCCGCGGCGATCTGGACAATATCCGCCCAGCCCGACACAATGCACCGACCGGAACCATTATCTCCCACGGCCACCACCGTGCCGTCCGATCTAAGGCCCACGGTGTGATACATACCCGCCGCAACCTGAACGATATCCGTCCAGTTTTCCACATCGCACTGGCCGTACTCATTCTTTCCCACGGCTACCACCGTACCGTCCGACTTGAGGCCCACAGTGTGTTCCCAACTCGTCGCGATGTGGATAATATCGGTCCAGTCGTCCACATCACCCTCGCCATCATAGTCCCAGCCCGCGAAGACTACCGTGCCGTCCGCCTTGAGACCGAGGGTGTAATGATGACCCCCGGCGATCTGTATGATACCCGTCCAGTTCTCCACATTACACTGGCCGTCATAGTTATATCCCGTGGCCACCAGCGTGCCATCTGCCCTGAGGCCCACAGTGTGGTAATACCCCGCCGCGACCTGAACGATATCGGTCCAGTCGAATACATCGCACTGACCCACATCGTTGTCTCCCACGGCCACCACCGTCCCATCCGCCCTGAGTTCAACGGTATGGTTTTGGCCGGTCGCGATCTGGGTGATGTCCGACCAGCTCTCCACATTACACTGGCCGTCATAGTTATATCCCGTGGCCACCATTGTGCCGTCCGGTTTGAGGCCTACAGTATGATAATCGCCCGATGCGATCTGGATAATATCCGCCCAGGCTCTTACAACACTGTTCCTTCCCACGGCAATCACTGTGCCGTCCGGTTTGAGGCCCACGGTATGATAGCCGCCTGCCGCGACGTAAGTGATGCCAGTCCAGCTTTCCACGGCGCACTGGCTGTCCCAGTTATCTCCCACAACCATCACTGTGCCGTCCGCTTTAAGGCCCACCGTATGATAGATGCCCGCCGCGACCTGGATGATATCCGTCCAGTCATTCACATCGCATTGGCTGTTAAGGTTACTTCCCACAGCCACTGCTGTGCCGTCCGATTTGAGACCCTCGGTGTGATAATCCCCCGCCGTGACCTGAACGATATCCCCCCAGTCGGTCACATCACATTGGCCGGAATAGTTCTTCCCCACGGCCACCACTGTGCCATCCGACCTGAGACCCACGGTATGAAATTGACCCGCCGCGACCTGGATGATATCAGACCAGTTCTCAACATCGCACTGGTTGTAATCGAACCATCCTTGATCAGGTCCCACGGCCAACACCGTGCCGTCCGATCTGAGGCCCACGGTATGATAATTACCAGCTGAGACCTGGACGATATCCGTCCAGCTTTCCACATCGCACTGGCCATAGTTAGTCCACTCGTCCCCCCCTCCCACGGCCACCACCGTGCCGTTCGCCCTGAGGCCTACGGTGTGATGGCCTCCCGCCTCGACCTGAATGATATCCGTCCAGCCGGACACATCGCACTGACCCACATCGTTGTTTCCCACGGCCACTGCTGTACCGTCCGACTTGACCCCCACGGTGTGAGCACCACCTGCCGCGACCTGGATGATATCCGCCCAGCCCGACACATTGCACCGGCCGGAACCATTATCTCCCACGGCCACCACCGTGCCGTCCGCTTTGAGACCCACGGTGTGATACATACCCGCCGCGACCTGTGGCTGAACCGCAGCGGCATCCCGTACTGACGCCAGCGCGAGGAATGCAGCCGCAAGAAGAACGGTTATGAATACATAATATCTGCATGTGTTCATACTCCTTTCCCTCCTTTCTACTTCAAACAACAGGAACGGTGTCGCTGCAGTACGCTTTTATGCACGGAGAAGGACACCCCCCCATCATGAAAAGCCCCATGCGCCGACTTTCGCGTCGGCACACTCCTCACATGGCAGTGCATATCTTCAGCGACGGAAATTAAATTGTGATGAAGATGAGGCTCGAACGTAGAAGATTTGGTCAAGAGATGAACAGAACGTTGCCGGATCATGGCGCCGTATGAAATCATCTCCCGGGAATGAGAAAGTAAACATATCAGTATATCAATTGCTCAAAATATCCTTGATATGCGGTTCAATATTAAGTTCTTATGCTATTTTGTCAAGTATTTATTTGGCCATGAAAATATCATTGCCGGGCCTTGTATTTTCGTCAATTGGTATTGAAGAGTTGTGCAGGCAATCGTGCTTTTTCCCCCCGATCGGTTTTATTGATTAACAGGCGGAAGCCGCGATTCCGTGGTTCGGCATGGACGCGATGATTCCGCGTCCGCTCAATCCGTTCTGAAGTTGATCAATATTTAACTGAAGAATGATGGAATTTATAATCGGTATTTGCTGAAGGGGTATGCCTGTTTTTGAGATTCTCGATTTCATCGGGACAGTTTTGTGATAATCCATGCGGCGACGAAGGCTTCGAGCAGGCTGAGCGGAACGGCGATTGGCAACAATCCATAGGGCAGGATGCCCAGATTCCCGATGACGACCCACATCAGTACAAATGCGACAAACCAGGAAAGCAGTGTCGTCTGGATCAGGTTGAATTTTCTTGAAATGATGAAAACGGCGACGGCACACAGAAAGGACCACAACCCCCAGACCGCGCCGTTGACGGGTGCGGAAGGAAAAATAATGCCGAGATTCTCGTAATGACCTGTCCAGTATGATTTGAGAAGGACTTCATTTCTGACAAACTCGGACAGGCTTATCCAGACCGTCGCGAGCAGAATCGGCATAACTGTTCTTCGTAAAGCATTCATATGAAATTCCTCTTGGGATGGAGTAGCCTTCGTTGGCTTCACTGAAATTGCCGTGCATTGATCCAAGAGCTTCGTCTTGTGTTCTACTTTACTGAAATCAGGTGGCAAAAAGCAAGACCTCACGCCGATCTTCCTTAAAGTGAATCTGTACGGGCTATGTGTGAGAATCAACAGCACGGGTCAAACATAGACCATTCCTCTGAATTCGAAAGCCGGAATCCCATAAGTTCGAAAAATATGCACTTTTTCAAATGGTAATCCATAAAATATTCACTTGACCTTTTAATCAAGTAGGAGCACATCTATCGGGAGTGAATACGATATTATCAATAAATTAACCTTTCATCGCAACCCTGCTTTGTAAGGGTGATGCCATGGAGAAATTATTGAAACCCCGTTTCCCAGAGGAGAGCGGGGTTTTGTGTTTTCAGGTCATGTGCGGCTACTAACTGGAACATTCACTGTTTTAGAGGGGAGGAGAGGTCATGTCTGATGATAGACGTATTCGATGGGGTTGGCTTAAGGGAATGTATATTTATACCATTCTGCTCTCGGGGGGGCTTGGGGTGGGAATTATTCTGATACCGGAGGTGATTAAAGCAAAACTTCCATGGCCGGTTGAGGAACCGACAGCCTTTGGGGTCGTGGGGAGCGTGTACGTGGCGTTTGGACTCGCGTCAATATTAGGTCTGCGGTCTCCTCTCAAATTTGTGCCGGTACTTTTGATGCAGCTTTTCTATAAATCTGTATGGTTTGTTGGTGTTTTTATTCCTTTGATGGTTACTTCTCAATTTCCAGGTTACGCGATACCTATGGCAATAATCTTCGCGACTTATTTTATTGGAGATTTGATCGCCATACCTTTTCACTATGTTTTCGCAACGTCATCGGACAAGTAGATAGTACACATTGAGAGGCTGTGTCGGAAATGGTCCTGTTCCCTGAATGCCTGTCTCCCTGAGAGCTCTTAACACCGGTCACGTGCAGACCTGATTTCTCATCCCTATTGTTACGGCTCCAGTATCAGTATTGTCCTGCAGTGATCCCGAATCGCCTGGTCGCTGAACCACCAGTAGCGCTCTTCGCCGTTCATGAAGGCCTCCACCTGGTCGTCGCGGTGCGGGTCGAAGAGGCGAGCAGACACCCCGCCCGGGAGCACAGCCAGGACCTTGTCATTATCTCCAAGGTCCGCCACCATGCGAAGCGATGCGGGAATGGTCACGGCAAAGGGTCGATCAAAATTGTAGATTCCGCGATAGAGCGTCTCCCCCGACCCGCCCATGGGGTGCGAGCCGGCTCCAAGAAGGCCTGACCCGAATCCTGACCGCCTGATCGGGCTGACCAGGGTAAACCGGTGGATTTTTCCCCACTGCCATTTTTCGGGATCATTCCCGAGTTCCTTTTCCAATTCTTTTCTGGCTTGAAGCGCAGCCCTGTAAAACAGGTCGTCCCGTGTCTCCATCATGTCTGCGGTCGTGGTATCGTCAACCCATGTCGAAGTGCCTTCCAGCACCATTTTCATGAGCCGTTCTTCCCAGAAGTACCACGTCTTCAGCATGGTTGTCGCAGTCTGCTCTCCCAGGTCGTCAGCGAACACCAGCAGGGCGAATTTACGGTATACCGACTGGAAGACGGCCGGGGCTGCCAGTTCCGGGTCGTCATGATAGTTCCATCTGTCCAGAATGAGAGCCAGATCCCTCGTGTCGTCGTGCGCTGCGAGAGCGGAGGCCATTACGGGTGCGATCCGCTGTGCCATGAGGTTCCTGGTATCGCGCTGCATGGCCCAGTGGTCGCGTGCCGTTTTTACTCCCGGTGCGTCCAGCAGCTCGATGAGCCTGCGATAGCGGAACGATGGGGATACATGGGAGGTGTAGTAGTAGGGGTAGTCCGACGGGACCGTCAGATGGTTGCAGGTGCCGACCCACCCCCGGCCCGGATTATAGGCCTGCGGCATCTCGTCGTAGGGAATCCACCCGCTCCAGTTGTCCTTACCGTCTTTGACAACGAAGGGGACCGTTCCATCACCGACGGAACGGATGGGAACCGTGCCGGAGACCTGCCAGCCTATATTGCCCATGGTATCGGCAAATACGAAGTTGAGCATGATGAAGTTTGTTTCTCTGAGCGCCTCCCGTATATCGTAAACGGTCTTCGCGGTGAGAAGTCTGTTAAGTCCGATGTCCGGCCCCATGCTTTCGAAGGGCGACCAGCGCATGCTTATGACCTTGTCGGTTTCAAGTCCCGGCATCACACCGGAGATGACCGGCCCGCGCCGGGTGAGCCTGATCGTGATCTCTTCGGTTCGGAATCCTCCTTTTACTTCCTTGTCTTTTATCTTGAGTGTTTCCGTAAGCACGGTAAAGGGTACCGATTCATTCCCTTCCAGATAGCAGCTCGGATCGTGCGGATCGATGGTTTCAACATAGAGATCCTGGGCGTCGGCGTAGGCATTGGTCACTCCGATGGCGATGTGCCGGCTGCGCCCGATTACGATGCCCGGTGTCCCGGGGACCCCGACCCCAACAATCCGGATGTCCGGCGTGATGATACCGACGGGGTACCAGGGCCCGGGCAGGATGTGAGCCTCGACGTGCGGATCATTGGCGACAATGGGTTTTGCATGCGGGGATGCCTGCGGCCCGACCGCCCAGTTGTTGCTCCCCAGGCGCAGCATGCCGCGGTCGAGGCATGTCATGAGGCCTGTATCGTTCATGAGATCGAAACCGAGAGAGACTGCCCGGGGAGCAGGTTCGTCGTATAGAGCGGTGGCTTCATCATCGGGATTGAGATTGATGGGAAAAATCTCCTTTGCCTTCTCGACGCCGAGCTTCTCGATGAGCATCTGGGCGATAATCTCGGTGTTGATGTTCCCGGCTGAATTCCAGCTCATGAGGTACATGACAGCCAGCGACTCTTCGATACTCCAGAGTGTGGGCGTTATGCCCGACAGTTTGAATTCCAGGGGATAGGTGTCGGTACGTGTCCTGATATAGGCATTGACCCCCTCCAGGTAGCGCCCAAAATAGGCCCGGCTCTCGGCGTCGAGGAGTTCAGCGTGCCTGCGTGCGTTACGAAGGAATCCGAGGGTCCGCATCCTGGTGTCGAGGGGTAGGGCCACTTCACCGACAAGTTCGGAAATCCTGCCCGTGGCAAAGAGCCTGTTAAGCTCCATCTGGAACAGGCGGTCCTGGGCGGTGACGAATCCATGGGCCCTGATCGCATCGTCAAACGTATCGGCATGGATATAGGCCATGCCCTGTTCATCGCGCATCACCGTCACAGGGCTGTGCAGTCCTTTTATGCCGATCTCGCCTTTTTTCTGGTACGAATTGAGCGACGCACAGCCGGAAAGGATTGTCAGGGTCATGAAAAGGACGACGAAAAAACCCGGGGTTGGATGTTTCATGTCAGACCTCCCAGTTCGAAGGATGCAAGACAATCTCCATACACACGCTGTAATTACTGCTGGATGAAATAATTGCTGAGAATTATAAGATAATTCCCCTTTTCAAGTTGTTTGTCAAGGTATATGTTGTCGGGCACCATTCGGAATCATTTCATCTCGCACGCAAGAAGTGTGGAAGATTATACCTCCAGTCCCTTTCAGATCACAATAAACACCGGAACAGATGCGACAAACAGGGAGCGCAGAGTTGTTTGAACCGGGGTAAGTTGCCCGTAAGAATGGGATTGCCTTCCTCGGCTTCGGCGAAATTGCTGTGCACTGACATGTGTGTTGCCTAACTGGGATCGTGCGGCAGAAAACAAGACTTACTCCAGCATTCGTTGAAATGTATGTGTTTGGGGCGTATGTGAAATTAGCAGCAAGAGTCAAGCATAGACTTGACCCCATCTGTTCTGCGGCTGTGAGTTACGCAGTACAAAGGGGAGAACGGATTGCCAAAGAAGAGCATCATTCGTTGGATGATCGGGATATTTAATTATTTAAGGACGTCCCCAAAACATCCCGTCCACAAAACATCCAGTGGTCCCTTAAGATATTGAAGGGATCCGCGTAATCACATCCCTGCCTTTGCGGTTAAAGGTTTTTCCATTTTATTG
>CAYTUH010000078.1:0-9123 GCA_964441165.1 uncultured Syntrophaceae bacterium | reverse complement strand
CCTCATACCGGAATCGAACCGGTAATAAGTTTTTAGCCCACACAATAGTGGGCCTCGGCTGCCGTCTGACTCAGTGGGGGGGCTTCCCTCCGAACTGACTGGCGAAGAAATCTCCGCTCATAACAAAAAGCCCCCGGTGCAGGGCACCGGGGGCTTTTTGTTTCAGGTTATGACCTTTTGATTTAGATTTCAGCGTCACACCGCAGGCATCGGGATGCCTCTTTGATTGCTTCTTCGATGCTGTATCCCAGTTCAACCTCGTCGAAGTTGCTCTTGCGGAGGGCTGCTTCAAGTTCGGGCATTGCCGCCTGGGGTTGCTCTTGCGATTCTTCATCGATTTCAAAGGGAATCACGATCTCTTCTTCCACGGGCGGTTCGAAGGCCGGTTCGCCGTTTTTCAACCGTATGGCGCTGTCGAGATCCTCGGCGGCTTGATGACCCGCCGCAATGGCACCGACAACAGTCCAGGGACCGGTTACGGCGTCGCCGCCGGCGAAGAATTTATCGCTTGTCGTCCGGGATTTGCTGCCTTCGGCAAGATCGAAGCAATCCCATTTGTTGATCGATACGCCGCTCTCTTCCGGTACGAAGGTGACATCGGGAGCCTGTCCGATGGCTGCAATAACCGTATCAACGCTGAGGGTGAACTCGGAGCCTTCAACCGGTATGGGCCTTCTCCTGCCGCTACGATCGAAATCGCCCGGCTTCATGCGCTGGCAGGTGATACCGCTTACCGCACCGTGTGCTTCGACGATTTCCAGAGGCGCAACAAAGTATTCGATCTTGATGCCTTCATGTTCCGCTGCAACGATTTCCTCTTCGGCGGCGGGCATGTCTTCACGGGTACGTCGGTAAAGGATGGTCACTTCGGCACCGAGACGGGTTGCCACGCGTGCCGCGTCGATGGCCGAGTTGCCGCCGCCGATCACGGCCACCTTCGTTCCGAGAGATTTTTTGCCCTCTGTCCAGGCATCTTCATTTATATTGAAGTCTCTCAGGAACTCTACGCCGCCGTACACCCCGTCAAGCTCCTCGCCTTTCACGCCCATGCGCTGGCTCTTGTGGGCACCCGGTGCGAGATAGATGTAATCATAATCTTCCGTTACCTTGTCGAAGGGAATGTCTCTGCCCACACGGGTGTTGCAGATGATATCGACACCGAGGGCGCGAATGTCATCGATCTCCCCTTTGAGGATGGTGCGCGGCAGCCGGTATGAGGGAATCCCATAGCGCATCATGCCGCCCGGTTCGGGAAGTTCTTCGAAGACGGTTACCTTGTAGCCGCGGATGGCGAGATCCTTCGCCGCGGTCAGACCTGAGGGACCGCCACCGATGACGGCGATCGTTTCTTCCCGTGTCACGGGAACCGCCTCGACTTTCGGCCGTGCGGCATTATCGGAAATGAACCGTTTTATGAACTTGATGGCAAGGGGTTCATCAAAACCGCCCCGCCTGCACTTCGTCTGACACTGATGGTCGCAGACCCGTCCGCAGATGGCGGGGAAGGGATTCGTTCTCATGAGGATTTTATATGCATCGTCGATGCGACCTGCCCGCACGAGGGCCAGGTAGGCCGGAACGTCCATGCTGATGGGACAGGCGTTCTGGCAGGGCGATTTGAAAAGGGCGCTGCAGACGCCCGCCACACAGTGCTTGTCCCTGATGTGTGCTTCATACTCGTCTCTGAAGTAACGGATGGTACTGAGCACCGGATTGGGAGCCGTCTGCCCGAGGCCGCAGAGCGCGGCATCCTTGATGACGACGGCCAGGTCTTCCAGCAGTTCGATATCGCCTTCCT
Organism: uncultured Syntrophaceae bacterium; assembly: GCA_964441165.1. GTDB lineage: Bacteria > Desulfobacterota > Syntrophia > Syntrophales > UBA2210 > CAYTUH01. The sequence goes on along the minus strand of CAYTUH010000078.1, from coordinate 7,325 downwards.
GCCCGCGGCCTTCACAGATGTTGGTCAGTATTTCGAGCATCCGTTTCGTTCCTTCGCGGCAGGGCGCGCACTTTCCACAGGATTCGTCCTGGCAGAAGTCCATGAAGAAACGGGCCATGTCGACGGCACACTTGTCTTCGTTCATGACGATCAATCCGCCCGACGCCATGATGGCGCCGAGTTCCGCAACATGTTCGTAATCAACGGGCGCATTGAGGTGTTGCGTGGGGATATTGCCGCCCGAGGGACCACCAAGCTGGGCCGCCTTGAATTTCTTGCCCCCGGGAATGCCACCGCCGATATCATAAACGATCGTTCCAAGGCTGGTTCCCATGGGTACCTCGACGAGTCCCACGTTATTGACATCGCCGGTGAGGGCAAAGACCTTTGTTCCCTTGCTGGTTTCGTTGCCGACGCTGGAGAACCATTTGCTGCCTCTCAGAATAAGCTGTCCCACATTGGCAAAGGTTTCGACGTTATTCAGGATGCTCGGTTTCTGCCAGAGACCGGATACGGCGGGGAAGGGCGGCCGCGGTCGGGGCATGCCACGGTTTCCTTCGATCGAGGTCATGAGGGCCGTTTCTTCACCGCAGACGAATGCACCCGCACCCTGGTATACCTCCAGGTCGAAGTCGAAGCCCGTATCGAGAATGTTTTTACCGAGAAGGCCGTATTCCTTTGCCTGTTCTATGGCGATATCGAGTCTATGCAGTGCCAGGGGGTATTCTGCCCGGCAGTAGATGTATCCGTGATGTGAACCGATTGCTTTCGCCGCGATCACCATGCCTTCGAGAACGGCATGAGGGTCCGCTTCAAGAACGCTTCTGTCCATGAATGCGCCGGGGTCGCCTTCGTCGGCGTTACAGAGCACATACTTGATGTCATTTTTTGACTGTGCCGCGAATTTCCATTTCAATCCCGTGGGGAAGCCTGCGCCGCCCCTGCCCCGGAGACCTGAATCCAGCACTTCCTGGACGATCTCTTCCGGCGTCATTTCGGTGAGGGCCTTGGCCATTCCGGCATAGCCGTCACGGGCGATGTACTCGTCGATCACCTCGGGGTCGATGAGGCCCTTGTTTCTCAGGACGCGGAGTTCCTGGTGGGCAAAGAAGGGGATTTCATGCATTTCGGGAATCGATACTTCCGTTGACGGTTCCTTGTACAGGAGGCGTTCCACCGGCCGGCCCTTGAGGAAATGCTCCTCCACCAGCTCGGGAACGTCTTCCGGCGTTACCATCATGTAGATGATTCCATCGGGATAGATGACCATGATGGGGCCCATGGCACAAAAGCCGTTACATCCTGTTTCAACAATTCGTATTTCATCTGCGAGTCCCTGCTTGCTCAGTTCCGTTCCCAATGCCTGTTTGACATTGATACTTCCTGTCGCACGGCAGCCGGTGCCCCCGCAAATCAGTATATGAGACCGAAAAACCTTCATCGGATCGTAACCTCCTCTATGTTTTGTTCATTGCACGTGAATGCATTTAGTCTCGTTGTTCTTTTCCTTTCGCGAGTACAAAAGGTGTCTGAATTTCGCCTTCGAGAATATGCCGTTTGAAGATCTGTCTCATCTTGTTGGGGTTCATATATTCATAGACGATAGGTTCCTGACCCAGGATTTCAACCGTTATTTCCGGTTCCCTGCTGCACAATCCCATGCAGCCCGATGTGGTCACGATTACGTCCGAGACACCTGCTTCTTCAATTTCGTTCATCAATGAATTCATCACTTCGCGAGCACCGGCGGCAATTCCGCAGGTTCCCATGTGTACGGTCACTTTTACCCTGCGTTCTCCTTCCCTCAGGGCGTTTTCCGCCTGAACCCTCTCCTTGATTTTCTTCAAGTCTTCAATCTTTATCTTTGCCATACCGATTCCCCTGTTCCTCAGTTGTATTGTTGTAGTATGTCATTCACCTTTTCCGGCTTGACCCTTCCATGGACATCTTCGTCGACTACCACCACCGGTCCAAGACCGCAGGCACCGAGGCAGCGTACCGTTTCATAGGTAAACATGCGGTCCGGAGTCGTCTCTCCTTCTTTGACACACAGAGTCTTCTCAAGGACTTCGGCAATCTTTTTGCCGCCCCTGACATAGCAGGCCGTTCCCAGGCAGACCCTGACGGTATGCTTTCCACGGGGTTCCATGGTGAAGAAAGAATAAAATGTTACCACACCGTAGATCTTGCTGAAGGGTATGTTCAATCCTTTTCCCACGTGTTTCTGAATCGGAACGGGAAGGAATCCCAGCAGTTCCTGTGCCTGTTCCAGCACGGGAATCAAGCCGCCCGGTTTTCCTTTATATCGTTCCATAATCTTGTCGAGCTCTTCAATTTGTTCCGGTGTGAATTCTTTCAATAATTCATTATATTCAAAATCCATTTACGAAATCCTCCCTTTCGCAACGTGTTTTCAATGCAAAGAGATAGAGAAAATGTGTCAGTCGGAAACTCCAATCTCTTTTAAACCGTCTTTTATTGCTTCCTTTATGAATTTCAGGACTTCCGGATGATTTACGGGAACATCCTCCAGCTCTTTCCTGATTTCACGCGTATCCACTGAAAACTTCCGGTGGTCGTTTGCATGGTTATATATAAAATCCGTCGCAGGATTACCAGCGATAAGCGTCACCATCGTTTCCGCCATATTGCCGATCGGCTGGCGATCAATATGGCTGTGCCTGAATCTGACGCGCACGCGGGTACCCAGGCCTCGTTTCGAGTCGATGTGAAAGTCGCCTCCCGCCGTCCGGGCGGCATACGCAAGGAGCGGGATGCCGAGACCGATCCTCCGGACCCTCTTTGTGGAATAAAAAGGGTCGAGGACTTTTGCAAGTGTTTCCCGGTCCATGCCCGCACCGTCATCGTTTATTTCAATGGTCAATAGATCATTCATTCTGTCTTCGGTGATGCAAATTTCCACGAGCCGTGCATCGGCCCGTGTCGAATTTTCCACAATGTCCAATATGTGCATGGACAATTCCTGCATGACCTACTCCCTGATAGATCTTCCCTTTTCTCCCGCAAGTGCCAGCTTGAATTCGGCGAAGGTTGCCTCTTCCATGCAGGCATGTGTAATTCCTCTGCCTATGTCGTCTATGAAGTGTGCATCCGACGATTCAATGAAGGGGTAGGCAGACAACTCGGGATACCGTTTCCGGGCTTGCCGGACCCCTGTTCTGGAAGATATTTCAAGGGCATCGAAACTGATGTCCGGCGGAACAAATCCCAGCTGTCCGAGAATGCCGAAACTTTCTCTGTCAATGTGAGCGGCTATTGCCAGACCGTGAAGATTGTGAATCGATGCGACGACGGAGGAGAGGGGGAGGCCTGTTGATCCGATCAGAAGCCTTTCGTTGAATCCCTCAACTTCATCATCTTCGTTGACTATGGGCTGACAGCCGAAAAGCTCCTCCCGATTCATGCCGGAGAGAGACGCATAGATGATATCCTGAAGTATTGACAACGGTTCCGTCTTTTCAAAGAGCGCCAGAATATGAACTTCTTCTCTGCTCGTGATTTCCATTCCCGGAAAGACGACGAGCGGAGTGCACTGAGCGGCTTGTACCACGTATTGCACGTTTTCCGAAGCATTGTGGTCACAAATACCGATTATGTCCACATTTTCAGTGATCGATTTTCGTACCAGCGCCGAGGGGTACATGTCCAGATCGGCGCAGGGAGACAGGCATGTATGAATATGAAGATCACATCTGAATTCCCTTACCATGATCCTTCACCCTGCCTATGGTCGAACGTTTTCGAAGAGCGAATCGGAGCGGGAACTGAGGGAGGGTTATTCCTTCATCAGTTCATATATTTTCCCCGATATTTCAAATGCGGAGAGGTCAGTTACCAGCAGGGGAATACCTTCCTTGGTTGCCTTTGCAATGGTGTCGTTTTCCGGTTCCTGTCCGAGCGCAAGAATAACTCCCGCATGTTCCTTGAGTGCCGCAACGGCGACGATGTTCTGATGAGCCTGACGGGTTATCCAAATATTATCCTGTGCACTGTTTGCGATTACATCGCTTAAAAGATCGCCCACGTAACCTCCGTACACCTCTCGGTCAAGTTTGTCCTCGCCGCATTTTATTCTAAGGTTTAATTTTTCCACCAACAGCGCTATCTTCATTTCATCTCACCGTTCATTAGTATGTATTACGATCTTCAAATGAGTTCCTCCATGAGGCCCGGATACCACCTCAAAGGTGTCGGAGCAATCTCTTATGTTTGAGAGTCCCATGCCCGCACCGGAACCCATTTCTCGAAACTGATCGGCGGCAGTGGAGCAACCCTCTTTCATCGCCAGCCCGACATCTTCGATGCCCGGACCGGCATCTTTCACGTCGATGCGGACGGCGTCCACGGTGACCCGTACAGTAAGGGTCCCCCTGATTGCGTGGGCAATGATATTCATCTCCGATTCATAGGCTGCGATTGCCGCGCGCCGCTGAATATTACTTGAAATGCCCAGTTCTTTCAATGCGTTCTTGATTTTTACCGAAACTTTGCCCGCTTCGTTGAAGTTGCCTCCTTCTACCAGATATGAATTTTCAAACCTCACAGGCATGATAAAACCGTTTACAACTTCTTTACACACCCCACGATTCCGTTAGCATAGAGGCGTCCCGATGTTTCAAAAAGAATATAGCGTGTCAGAAGTATGGGGATATCGAGTTCCCGTGCCAGTTTCAATGTTTCTTCCGGAGGTTTTTTCCCACGAACAATAATAATGGCTGCCGTATCGAGAATGCTTGCGGTTCGGACAACCTGGGGATTTGTCAGGCCTGTAAGGAGAAGGCTTTTTGCTTTCGCGAAAGCGAGGACATCGCTCATCAGGTCGGCACTGAAGGCTGTTTTTACATTCGTCTGCATGTGTTCATGGCCGACCAGCACTTCTGCATCGAGAATTTCTCTTATTTCTTCAAGCGTCACAATCAGCTCCATTTATTCTGCGGTGAGCAAAGAAACCCGCGATTCCCGTTTGTGCTGCGGTGCCTGCACCACCGCGTTAGCAGGTTGATATCTCGTACATGACGGTCTTTACGATTCCCTGACAGGTGTTTGTGTCACAGGGAAGAGTTATAATTTATTCACACATCCCCAGATTCCATTTGCGTAAAGCCGTCCCGATGTTTCAAAGAGGATATAATGCGTTGTAAGAATCGGTACCTCCAGCTCTTCAGCCAGCTTTAACGTTTCGTCGGAAGGTGTTTTCCCCCGGACAAAGACAATTGCCGCCGCATCGAGGATGTGAGCGCTTCGCACGATCTGAGGGTGCGTCAGTCCGGTCAGCATCAATGTTCCGGGTTTGGCGAATTTGATGAATTCGCTTGCCATATCGGCGCTTCCGGCAATCTCGACCTGCCTGTGGATCTGATCATGTCCCACGAGCAACTGTGCATCAAGAATGTCTATTATGTCCCGAATGGTCACGCCGGTATCCCTTGCGCACTGTCGTGCAGAACATCTTGTGAAAATAGGCAGATTCCAAAGGTCAACCTGTTTAAAAAAAACGACTCTGCCTATCACACGGATCGTAGGATGTCAATATATTTGTCTATTGTTAATACTATTAAAAATAAGTTTGAATGCTTCATTTTTTTTCCTTGACATTGAATTCCATTTCTGTAAAGAGGTGACATGACTCACAGTCAGAATATGACTCATGTTCGCAAACTGAACGTGGGTCGCGGATTGTTGAATCACACCCAAAAACAACAGATGCAGAGGTAAAATGTCGGGCCCTCGAAAACGGAGAGAAAAAGAAAAAGAACAGAGAAGGAAGGCGATCCTCAGAGCAGCACGCAAACTTTTTTTTAAACAGGACAGCCATCCCGTTACAGTGGCCAAAATTGCCAAGAGAGCTCAACTCAGCAAGGGCGCGATATATCTCTATTTCAGCAGCAAAGAAGAGATTTGCGCCCAGATCCTCCTTGATGACATCGAAAAATTTCATACCGAAATATTAAGCATTTTTCAAAAGAATAAGAGTGCGGCTGAAATCCTTTATGACTTTTCCAGTACCTATGTGAACTTTTTTCTCAGTGACAGGGAGTTGTTCAGGATTCTGATGAACTTCATGCTTCGCGAGAATAACCTGGATTTTTCGGGTGACACGCACTGGCGGGTGATTCAGGAAACGAACAAGGCCATATCCGTAACGGAACGGATTTTCAAACACGGCGTTGAGAGGGGGGAGTTTTTCATAAAGGAAGAGGATATGTGGAAAGCGAGGAATGCCCTCTGGGGTCTTCTGAACGGTGTATTGTCTCTTCACCTTTTTATCGGTAAGGAATCCATGAGAGAAGAGCGAATACGGACAAACATAGAGGAAGGCCTTAAGATCTTCATAGAGGGTTTAAAAAAACCTGTGTAAGGAGGTTATAGTGGTATGAGCAACTCGTTAGTCAATACCAGGGACCAGAAGTTCGTGCTTTACGAACAGGTCGGCATTGAGAAACTGTTTGCATACGAGAAATATGCAGACTATTCCTCAGACCTTGTCGATATGATGCTCAATGAGGCGGAGAAGATTACCATCGAGGAAATCTTGCCCACCTATGACGTCGGCGACAAGGAAAAGGCACTGCTCAAGGATGGGAAAGCCTATGCACCGCCATGCTATCACGGACCCTACAAGAAATTCGTTGAGGGTGGTTGGATGATGGCGACGAGGGATCCCGAGATTGGTGGCCAGGGAATGCCTCTGACCTTGTGGAGCGCATGCGTGGAACTCTTCAACTCGGCGAATTTTGCCTTCATGATGTATCCCGGACTTGGAATCGGAGCGGCGGGTCTTATTGAGACCTACGGAACAGAAGAACAGAAGAACAAGTACATGTATAAGATGTTTGAAGGCGTGTGGGGCGGTACCATGTGCCTGACCGAGCCGGGTGCGGGAAGTGACGTGGGTGCGACGAGGACGACGGCCAAGAGACGGCCCGACGGACTCTTCGATATCCAGGGTACGAAAAGCTTTATTTCCTCCGGAGATCATGACCTTACGGAAAATATCATTCATCCGGTGCTGGCCAGGATCGAAGGTGATCCTCCCGGAACAGGCGGCATTTCGATCTTCATCGTGCCGAAAATCAGAGTCAATGATGACGGAAGTCTGGGCGAATCGAACGATGTGGAAACGGGTAACCTGGAACACAAAATGGGCATCAACGGTTCCGCCACTGCAACCCTGAACTTCGGTGAAAACGGGAATTGCGTCGGTGAGCTTATCGGTGACGAACGATCGGGAATGAAGGTGATGTTCCAGTTGATGAATGAAGCGCGTCTGGAAGTGGGGATGCAGGGTCTCGGTCATGCGACGG
>CAYTUH010000077.1:0-9146 GCA_964441165.1 uncultured Syntrophaceae bacterium | reverse complement strand
ACATGGGTGCCTGACTGATATCCTGACCGTTTAATGTCACTGTACCGGCGTCGGGTCGAATCAATCCGACGATCATGTAAAAGGTGGTGGTCTTCCCTGCACCATTCGGTCCAAGAAGGCCGACGACTTCTCCCCTGTTGATGGTCAAATCGACCTGATTGACTACCCTCCGTCCACTGAAGGACTTGACCAGCGCTTCCGCCCTTAATTTCATCTACCTGCCGTGTACCCTTCCGATCCCTGGGTTCTATTCCGTTGATGGTGACTTTTCGGGATAGATCGTCGCTTTTACTCTCCGCTGCCGGGAACTCTCCACCAATCCTCTGTTCTCGGAGAGAAAAAAGGTCGCCTTCTCTCCCTCGATAATGTTCTCACCCTCCTTCATTACCACATCTCCCGTAATCACGATCGTCCGGGCTTCGTTGTTCAATACCGCCAGGTCACCGGTAATCAACCGGTTTCCCTGTGAAATTCTGACACTACCCCGCGCCTCGATCTTATCGATATCCCCGTGCTCTATCATACCTGCGGGCGAGGCACTGTTCCCTCCCCGGGCGCTTTCGGCGTAATAGAGGTGCAGCGTGTCCGACTCTATTACCGTATCCTCCTGGCGTACATTCACATTTCCTGAAAATACGACCAGCCCCTTATCGTCATAGGCATCAAGACGATCCGACACGATTGTAATGGGATTTTTCTCCCCCGGCCATCCCTGTTCGATCAAGCAGGGGCACAATGAAAATACCGCTCCGATTATGGCGGCGATAATAATCCGCTTTGTCTGCATAACGTAATACTTCGTGCTACCTGATGTCATATCGGTTTAATTCAGCGTGTACGTTCGACAAAAGTGAGAACGTCCTGTCCGCCAGAGAGAGGGTCATGCCGGTCCCGAAAACTCTCATTTGCTGATTTTCCATTGAGACAAGGTCATTCGTCGCTACTTTTTTTTCTTTCACATAGTATACAAGACTATCCGTTGTGAACCGTTCCCCGCTGTCCGACAGCGCAACCACATTACCTGACATTTCGATGTTCTTCGTATCGGTATGGAACGATCCCCTGTCTGCGGTCATCCGGTAGACACGGCCTCCCGTGGTGACGAGTTTCACCCGTATATTATCGAATAACGAGAGATTATCCTCTTTCATGTATGTGGCGGTGTCCGCCTGGATTTCCCATAATGCATCGGGATCTCCCACTTCCGTATACCGTACGTCCCTGATCTGTACATCGACCTTGTCGGGCAATACCCTGAGCGCCACTTCGCCGTCACTCTTTCTCAACTGATGCGACACCAAAAGGAGAATAAGCACGCAGGCAATGAATAACCCGCCAACAAGGAATCCCTTTCTCGATCCTATCGTCGTCACATCCTCCCGCTGATCGTTGGCTGAAAATATAGCACCCGGTCTCCGATATGTAAAGGCGAATAAAGGCGGGCTGACCGACGCCGGAACCCGGCAACTGCACTTGTTTCGGATGGTTATATTCTGTATTGGCCCTCTATCTTTTCACTCAATGCCGTACCGCGTCTCGACTTCCCTCCACCGATCCTGCGCCCGGAGGATCATGTCACAGATCTCGCGTACGGCACCCGATCCACCGCATGCAGCCGTCACGTAATCGGCCTTTTTCTTTATATAATCGGCAGCATCGGGAACGGTAATGGAAAACCCGACCTTGTTGAACACGGGAACATCGACGATATCGTCACCCATGTAGGCAATACGGGCAGGATCCAGCGCGTAGGATTCCAGTATTTCATCGAGGACATCGGCCTTGTTCTTTGCCCCCTGAAAAACCCCGGTAATGCCAAGGTCTCGAGCCCTGTGCTCCACGGCCTTCGATATCCGCCCTGTCAGAAGCATAATCTCGATACCGTACCGCATGAGCATTTTGAGGCCATGGCCGTCCCGTACATTGAAATTTTTCGATTCCTCTCCCCGGTCACTGAAGGCAATCGTTCCATCCGTCAGCACACCGTCTACATCGAGAATCAGGTGAGTGATCGACCGCAGTTTCTCATGGGGCGCTTTCTCGTGCTTCATATGTTTTTGTCACCCTCTTTCACAATCCTGTCTATTTCTTTCAACATCTTCAGCAATGGGGGAAGTGTGGCAAGTGCTATCGAATTGGGACCGTCACAAAGCGCCTTGTCCGGCGCAGGATGGACTTCCATAAAGAGTCCGTCGACTCCCACCGCCACCGCCGCTCTCGACAGATAGGCCGCCATCACCCTGTCTCCACCCGAAGCGATTCCCGCACCGCCGGGCAACTGTACACTGTGGGTCGCATCGAAGATAACGGGCCTTCCCATTTTTCTGAGTATGGGGAGCGACCGCATATCCGCCACCAGGTTGTTATACCCGAAGGTGACACCCCGTTCCGTCACCATAACCCGTTCATTCCCCGCGGACGTGATTTTATCAACAATTCTTGATACATCCCAGGGAGCCATAAATTGTCCTTTCTTGACATTCACGATCTTTGCATGCCGTGCCACCTCGACAACAAAATCCGTCTGCCTGCAGAGAAATGCCGGAATCTGGACCACATCAAGGACGGCGCAGGCATCGCCGATCTCCTCGAACCGGTGTACGTCGGAAATCACCGGTATGGCATAGTCATCTCGTATTTTCCCGAGAATTTCGAGCCCTCTCCTGACGCCGGGTCCGCGGTAGGATTCGATGGATGTCCGGTTTGCCTTGTCGTAGGACGCCTTGAAAATGAAGGGTATCTCAAGGACGACGGCAAGTTCTTTCAGGAATGCCGCAATATCTCTCGTGGTCGCTTCATCTTCGATGACGCAGGGCCCTGCAATGAGGACAAAGGGTGATTTTCCACCAATCGTAAAACCTTTTACCGGTATCGTGTGCATGGTCTTATTCCTTGTATTTCTGTTGAAGCAGCTTGATTTTCATCGCCGTCATCTTGCGGGCGGCATTCGCCGAATCGGGGTTTATTTTATAGGCACTCTCATATCGGCTATACGCTTTATCATAGATACCCTTTTTCTCATAGGCCTCTCCGAGGCTGTAATAGACGGCAAAATCTTCCCGGTCGTAGCGAAGAGAGATCTCGTAATTCTCGATTTCTTTTGTTGTATCACCCTTGATGCTGTAAATGTAGGCAAGGCTCGCATAGACATCGCCCCGTGCGGGATCGATTTTTACGATTTTTCCGTAGAGTGCGATCGCCTTTTCATACTCCTTTCGCTTGGCATAATACTGAGCAAGAATGGAAAGCACCTTCGCGTCGGGATTCTTTGCCACATATGCTTCATAATGTTCTATGGCCTTACTCTTTCTGCCCAGTTTTTCGTACGTATCGGCAAGATTATAATGAATCCGACCGTCTTTGGCCCCATATTTAATCGCCTTTTCGTAATTTTCGACCGATTTCTTGTAATTCCGCAACTCCCCATAGGCAAACCCCAGATTGGCATAAAGCACGGGGTCGGCCGACACCGCATCCCCCAGTTCTCCATAGAGTTCCACCGCCTGTTTGTGCTTTTTTTCTTTCATGTAGAGTGCGGCAAGGTGGAGCTTTGCATCGGTGTCGTTCTTTTTTGACGCAAGAATCTCCTCGTACAGTTTCTCCGCATCGCCGTACCTCTTCGCTTTTTCATAGGCTGTTGCGAGATTGAACCGTACGACGGCATCTGAAGGTTTGAGTGAGAGCGCCTTTTCATAATTTGCAATCTCTCGCAGCACTTCACCGGTGGCCCCATAGGCCAGACCGATATTTGCGTAGGCGACCGCATTCCCGGGTTGCTTCTTTATGATGGCGCGATACATTTCAATAGCCTTATCATACTCTTCAGCCTTGAGATAATTATCTGCCAGTGAACTCATCACGACGATGTTCCCGGTCATTTTTTTCTGGACCCGCTCATATTCCTGGATCGCTCGCTCCGTTTCGCCGAGTTTTTCGAATGCCTCGGCAAGACGATACCTGACTTCGACCTTGTTGGGATCAAATCTCAGTGACGCCCGATAATTGGCGGCGGCACGACGCCAATTCCCCAGCTTGCTGTACGCATAGGCTATATTGGCATAGGCACCGTCGTCCGCAGGATTTCGCTTTATTATCTTTCGATATACCGGCAGCACCTCCTGATAAAGGCCCCGGTCCATATACAACTTCGACAATTCAACAAGCGATGACACATCATCGGGTTTCATCTCCAGTATTTTCTCGAATTCCCCGATCCCCTTGTCAACCAATCCCGATGCCGCATAGAGGCGTGCCAGCATCCTTCGCGTATTGACATCCTCACCCTTCATGGCAAGGGCACGCTCAAGATATTCAATCTGCGAATCCGGATTCCCCGAACCTTTTGCCACTCTGAGCCAGTCCTGCGGGGTAATTTCCACGTCGATCGGTATCGCGGCAATGGATTCATTCCGATAGCGAACCCTGATAAACCGTTCCTTCTCTTTTTCCGACATCGCAGCATCAATCAGGCCGATTCCCTCAAGCAATACACCGAGGTCATTATCGCTGCCCGTTCCCTCGATATCGACCGTCACACCCCTTCCCAGAATCGAGTCGGTAACTACCTTTTTAATTACGAATTCGTCGCGATAGGATACCTGAAATCGATCGCTTTCCTTGAGGATATAGTCATTACCGTTTTTTTCAAGGGTGAGGTGGTAGAAATGAGGCGTCCGGCCCAAGACCGTTGAAAGGGCGGTACTTTTAATCCTGCTCAGCCCCTTGACGAAGCCGTCCTGCCCCACTGCCAACCGTATACCGAGATAGAGCCCCCCCGCAAACGTCATTATGACGATGACAATGAGTATCCAGGTCGCAAGGGGTTGCGTGGCGTCGGTCGCTTCGTCTTTGGGGGATTGATAATAATCCATGCTTATCCTCTTGGGTGATACCTTTTGTGTATATCCTTCAAATGCTCCCGTGTAACGTGGGTGTAAATCTGCGTTGTCGATATGTCGGAATGCCCGAGCATGACCTGAACCGAGCGGAGATCAGCCCCTCCCTCCAGCAGATGTGTCGCGAAGGAGTGTCTGAAGGTGTGGGGGTGTACTTTCTTCTCCATGCCGGCGCGGGCGGCATATTTTTTCACTATTTTCCAGAAGCCCTGGCGAGTAAGGCCCTGGCCCGACCGATTCAAGAAACAGATGTCGACGGTGATATCTTTTAGTAACAACGGCCGTATCCTGTCAACATAATACCGCAGGAACTCCATCGATGCCTTACCGACGGGTACGATCCGTTCCTTGCTTCCTTTTCCCAGTACCACGAGATATCCAACCTGCCAGTTGACACTGTTCACCGTCAGGCCGATCAATTCGGAGACACGGATTCCCGTGGCATAGGCAAGTTCGAACATCGCCGTATCTCGTGCCGTCAACGGTGTGGTAGTTCCTGGCAGTGAGAGGAGGTGCTTCATTTCTTCTCTGGTCAACGTACCGGGCAGACGCATCCATACCTTGGCAAGCTCGATATTGGCAACGGGATTTTCACTGATTCTGTTTTCCCGCAGCAGATACTTGTATAATCCTCTCAATGCGGCAAGCGCCCTGTTGACCGAATTCGCTCCGAGCCCCTCTTTCTTCAACTGGGCCAGGAATGATATCACGTCGTCGGCTGCAATTTTTTCGATGGATGAGATCCCCCGCCGTTCGGCAAACTCCGTGTAACGATTCAGATCACGGCTGTATGCTTCAAGGGTGTTTAAGGAAACTCCTCGTTCAACGGCAAGGAAATTGAGATATTCATCGACATGCTGATACACGTTTGCCTTTTACCCTACACACTCGTTATTTCCGGTGTAGTGTAAATAATGCATCGCCGGATTGCAAGCCCCTTGTACGGGTGCCGGCAGGGCGGGAGGGAATTGAAAGCATCACGGGGTCAGCTTTCACCTATGTTGCCGTTTTCATCGACGGTATAGGTGACATTCCCCTGTTCATGCCTGAATCGGGCGTCACAGGAAATCACTCTCGTGACGGAATCAAAGGTAAAGGAACCGCCGATCATCGTTCTTCCCGTGAAGGCATCGGGAAGGTTGTTCTTGTCGAAGGTAACATTTTTGTTCAATGTGGCATAGGCCGCAGCGCAGGTATAAAAGTTTTTGGCATCGGATTTTGCCTCCGTATTGAACCCTTTCTGGCGGTATGACATGAATTGCGGCACGGCGATCGCCGCCAGGAGTGCGATGATCGCGATCACGATCATCAGCTCGATCAACGTAAAACCTTTTTCTGTTCCATGGTTCCTGTTGTGAATCATCACGGCGCCGGTTTCCTCCCCCCTTGTTTTGTGCATCCATCACTACCCGGTTACCCTATCCTGTTTGGGCTCTCCAATTCCAGATGTATTTTCACTCCCCCCGAATGCAACGGTCCTTACCGACTTTTCTGCTATCACCCCCATCCCTGCCAAAAAAAAGAGAGAAGGATTCTCTCTCCCTCTCTCTTCTTTCCGGCATGTAATCTTCCGCGTGTTATGACGAGGTAATTGAGCCGTTTGCATCGACGGTATAGGTCAATGTACCGCTTGAATGGCTCGCAGTCATGCTCAGTGCCGCCATCGTACCGTTCACGATTGTCAGCGTTACGCCATTCGTTCCTTTGAAGCCGTTACCTTCCAGCAGGGCTGCCGTAACGGTTCCATCGGGATTCTCTGAAAAATAGGCCTGGGCCGCCGTATAGGCGTTTTTCACATCAGAGTTGGCCGACGCGTTGAAGCCTCTCTGTCTGTATGCGGTGAACTGAGGAATAGCGATTGCGGCAAGAATGCCGATAATGGCGATAACGATCATCAGTTCGATCAGCGTAAAACCCTTCTGCCCTTTTTTCTTGTTCAGTTTGATTAACATCCTATACCTCCTTTGATTTGTGTAAATTGAACATCTTCGCCCCTTGTGGAGCACTCTTCAATTCTTCCGGGAACAGCCTCTTTTGAGTTGTTCCTGACTTCTGACCTGTAAAATGCAATCGGCGTGCCATTTCTCTTTCGTCTTCCAATAAATTTACAAGTGCTTGATATCATATCACTTTACAGCATGGCTCGCTGCAGCAGGACAGGACATTCATCATCATGGAGGGAAATGTTACCGATAATATTTTTCGACAGCCGGAAAATATTTCCTATTTGATACCCAGCTTTTTTATCTTGTAACGGAGTGAGTCAAAGTTTTCGCTCAGGTATTTTGCCGCCTTTGTTTTTGATCCCCGGGCCTTTTCAAGTGCTTTCCGAATAAGCATCGTTTCATATTTATTGACCTCTTCCGCCAGATTGATGCCTTCCTCGGGAATGTCCATCTCGGCCATCAGACCCCCGCCGGATATGCCTTCCTGATGAATAATGAGGTTTTCGGGGAGAATGAGATTGGTCGTCTCCAGGGCAACACTCCGTTCGATGATGTTTTCAAGCTCCCGCACGTTTCCGGGAAAGGGATAGTCCATAAGCAGTTCCAGTGCGTAGGTCGAAATCTTCTTGACCTCCTTCCCCAACTCCCTTGAATACTTCCTGATAAAATAATCTATCAGAAGCGGAATGTCTTCCCTTCGTTCCCGCAAGGGCGGAACGCGGATGGGTATGACGTTCAGCCGATAGAAGAGATCCTCCCTGAATTCCTCCTTCTCCACCCTCTCCTCGAGATTACGATTGGTGGCGGACAGGATTCTGACATCGACCTTGAAATCCTCCACACCGCCTATTCTTCGAATGGTTTTTTCCTGCACCACACGGAGGAGTTTGACCTGGAGAAAGGGCGAAAGCTCTCCTACCTCATCGAGGAAGATCGTTCCTTTCCGGGCGACTTCGAACAATCCGGCCTTATCGGTATAGGCCCCGCTGAAGGAACCTTTCATGTAACCGAAGAGCTCACTCTCCAGCAATGTTTCCGGGATGCCCCCGCAATTGATGACCACAAAGGGTTTGTCTCTGCGCGAGCTGTTTTCATGCACCGCCCGGGCGACCAGTTCCTTCCCGGTACCGCTTTCTCCGAGTATGAGAACGTTGGCAGGCGTATCGGCAACCTTGTTGATCAGCTGATAGACTTGCAGCATCCCTTTGCTGCTTCCGATCATGTGTCCGAAGGAAATGTCGTTTTCCACCTTTTTGATGAACTCGACATAATCCGCCTTCACACCCTTCTTACTCAGGGCATCGCGAACCGTTGCCTTCAGTTCATCGACGGTGAAATTCTTTTCGAGATAATCGTATGCGCCCTCTTTCATGGCGGCCAGAGCCGTCTCGCCCGATGCAAAGGCGGTAATGACGATCACCATCGTCTCGGGAGACACCTCCTTGATAGCCCGCAGGAGTTCCAGTCCCCCGACCTTGGGCATCTTCAAATCGGTAATCACGAGATCATATTTATGTTTCTGACAGAGGCGCAGCGCCTCCTTGCCTTCCGCTGCCGTCGAAACCTGATATCCCTCTCTCGACAGCATTATCTTGAGGAAATCCCGCAATCCCTGATCGTCGTCCACTACGAGAATTTTCACCATGAGCGATCACCTCCCCTCGTCGCTGCAGGGCAGGAGCATCCTGCAGCAGGTTCCTCTGTCCACTTCGCTCTCGATAATAAATTTGCCACCGTGATTTTCCACGACTCTATTGACAATGGCGAGGCCGAGTCCCGTTCCCAGGTCCTTTGTCGTGTAGAACGGATCGATAATATTGTTCAGGTGTTCCGCGGGAATACCGCAACCGGTGTCTGCAATCACAATCTCAAGCATCTCCGTTCCGCCGGGCAGGTTCATGATTTTCGTCACGACACGCAACCTGCCGCCCTCGGGCATCGCCTGAAGGGCGTTCATCACGATATTCCAGATTGCCTGGCGGATTTCATTTCTGTTTCCCTGAAGGCTGTTGCGTTCCGAGAACCCTTTCTCGATCTCGATGCTTTCATTCCAGTCAGGGTTAAATCTCACCGACTCCATTATATTCTCGATAAGTTCACCGACATCAACGGTTTCGTGGGCTTCCCGGTTCGGTCGCGCCAGCAGCAGAAAATCGCGTATCAGGCCTTCGAGCTGCGCTTTTCCGCGCACTATAATTTCCATCAACTTTTCATCGTCTGTCCCCTGAATATTCAAATCACTCTTCAGGAGCTGTATGGAACCGCATATCGAAGCCAGGGGCGTCCGCAATTCATGGGCCAGAAC
>CAYTUH010000076.1:387-9297 GCA_964441165.1 uncultured Syntrophaceae bacterium | reverse complement strand
TTTGAAATCCTGATCTGGCTTGTCGCCATCACCCAGATCATGCAGAATCTCACCAACCCCCTCTACTATCTGGCCTACGCGGCGGGCTTTGCCACGGGCAATTTCGTGGGGATGTTCGTGGAGGAATGGCTCGCCGTGGGCAAGGTAATCCTCAGGGTTATCATGCAGAAAGATGCCTATGAACTGATAAAGTCGCTCCGTGCATCGGGCTTCGGGATCACCTGTGTCGATGCGGAAGGAGCAGCCGGTCCGGTCAAGATAATCTTTACCGTCGTGAACCGCGAAGACGTCGAGACAATTCTCGAGAGAATTCATACATATAACCCGAGAGCATTTTATTCGATTGAAGATGTGCGGCGTGCAGAGGAAGGAATTTTCCGTCCATCGAAAGGATTCTCCGATTTTGTAAGGCTTCGCCGCAAAGGATAGGATAGTTTCTGTCACGACACCTGCCTAACGGCAGCATAGAGAGACTTCGTTCACAACAGGGAGGATATTTATTGCATGAAGCAACCGCTCTTTCAGGTCGACGCCTTCACGGGCAGCGTCTTTTCGGGAAATCCCGCCGCCGTCTGCCCTCTTGAACAATGGCTCGACGATTCATTGATGCAGAATATCGCCGCCGAAAACAACCTGTCGGAAACGGCATTCTTCGTACAGAGGGGCGAACAGTATGACCTCCGGTGGTTTACACCGACCACCGAGATAGAACTCTGCGGCCACGCCACGCTGGCATCGGGCTTTGTCGTCATGACGATTCTCGATCCGTCGGCAGATGAAACGGTTTTCAGCAGTATGAGCGGCAGACTTACCGTGCGTCGCAGCAAGGATCTCTTCGTCATGGATTTCCCCTCTCAACCGCCTGTTTCATGCGATGTGCCCGAGGGCCTGGAAGAGGGTCTGCGGGCACGACCGCGGCAGGTATTGCGGTCACAGGACTATGTCGCCCTCTTCGATCACGAGGATGAGGTGCGGGCACTGGCACCGGACTTTGAGGTGCTGCGCCGTCTTGACCGCCGAGGTGTCATCGTCACGGCGCCGGGAAAGGATGTGGATTTTGTGTCCCGTTTTTTTGCCCCCGGCGTGGGAATTAACGAAGACCCCGTCACCGGCTCGGCCCATTGCGCCCTCACTCCCTACTGGACGAAACGTCTGCACAAGACAAAACTCCATGCGCTGCAGGTCTCTCAACGGGGAGGGGAACTGTTCTGTGAACAGCAGGATGACCGCGTTCTGATATCGGGCAGATGTGCCCTCTATATGCGCGGCGACATACTCCTGTAACCTGTACAAGGGTTCCGGGTGAACAACCCGGGCGATTGGCAACTCAACCATCACAAGGGGGACTTTATGAATCAACTGCACAATCCGGAAGTAACCCAGGCGGCACTCTCCATTCTGCGCAACGGCGACCTGTTCCAATGGTACGTCATCACGCTTCTGGCGCTGGTGGTCTATGTCTATTTCAACGAAATATCGAAACAGAACTGGAAACCGGTCGCGGCGGGATTATCGCTCTACATGGTCCACTGGCTGGCGGAAATCATCAACGCACTCATCCAGCATTTCACGGGGCATGCACTCTGGACGGTCCCCACGGGAACGGCCTTTCTGCTGCTCGTCGGCGTCGGCGTCGAATTGAGCCTCATGTTTTCCGTGGCGGGACTCATTTTCAGCAAGATTCTCCCCCCCGATCCGACAATGAAGATCGCCGGCATCAACAATCGACTCTTCATCGCCCTGGGCAATGCCGCCTTTTTCTCCGTCTTCGAGATCTTTCTCGCGAAAACCCCTGCCTTTGCCTGGGTCTATCCCTGGTGGGGCGCCTTTCCCGTCTTCATCACCGTCTATATTCCTTTTTTTGCGGTTTCCATGTATGCATACGACTGGAAGCCGAAAACACAGATCGCCGTGATCGGTTCACTCTTCGCGGTAAACGCCGCGCTCCTGGTGGTATGCGCGGGCTTTTTGAAGTGGATATAGGCCGCTCGGGCCTCAAGGGACGGGGAACCTTTCCCCTCTATGTGACACCATGAAATCGGATCGCAACGGACAGAAAAATCTTGCGCTGGTCCTTACCGGCGGGGGAGCCCGTGCGGCATACCAGGTAGGATTTCTTAAATGCCTGGCACAAAGCTTCCCCGACCTGGACATCGATATCCTGACCGGGATATCGGCGGGTGCCATCAACGCCGCCTATATCGCCAACTACCGGGGACGCTTCGGCGACGCCGTGGAAAGCCTCGCCCGGTTCTGGCGTGACGTAACCATCGACCATATCTTCCGTCTCGATGCCCGGGGTCTCGCCAGAAATGTCTTCAGCTGGGGGGCCTCTCTCCTGTCGGAAGGCTCCTCCAGGGGACCATCAATTCGAGGTCTAGTTGACACGAAACCTCTTCGCAACCTTCTGAAGGCGCAGCTCAGGCCTGAGGGAGGAATACTGGCGGGTGTCGGGGAAAACCTCCGGGAAGGAAGGCTGCAAGCGGTGGCAGTGACCGCCGCCAGTTATGCCACAGGACAGACCGTGACCTGGGTACAGGGAAGTGACATCCCCCTCTGGGAGCGTCCCGACCGGCGCAGCGCGAGGACGAACCTCACGGTGGATCACATCATGGCCTCGGCGGCACTCCCCTTTTTCTTTCCCGCGATCCGCATCGGTACCGGCTGGTACGGCGACGGCGGAATCAGGCTCTTTGCCCCACTCTCCCCGTCCCTCCACCTCGGGGCCGACCGCATTCTTACCATATCGAACACCTACCGTCCCTCTCTCGAGGAAGCGGACAAGCCGGCCTGCCGGGACTACCCGCCGCCCGCGCAGATTGCCGGTATTCTGATGAATGCGATCTTTCTCGACGCCCTGGATCAGGACGCAAAGAACCTCGAACAGATCAACGAACTTCTCGCACGGATACCGCGGGAAAAGGCACCGGAGGGATTGCGTACGGTACGCGCCTTTATTCTCAGGCCCTCCCGGGACCTGGGGACACTTGCCGGCACCTTCGAGCCTCAACTGCCGCGCATCTTCCGCTTTCTTACGCGAAGCACGGGAACAGGCCGGACGGAACGTTCCGACTGGCTCAGCATGGTCATGTTCGACCCCCGCTATACGCGGCAGCTCATGGAGATCGGCGAGGAAGACGCCTTCGGGCGGCGTGATGAAATTGCGGCACTGATTGACGACGGGTAGCATTGGTGCCTTCTCTTTTTCAAATAAGGGGGGAGGCAGCACACTACCGCCAGATTCATAACAACACTCAAGAAAGGCAAGAGGACCATGAAAAAAGCACTGGTCACGGGTGCGGCAGGATTCATCGGATCACACGTGGTGAGAGAATTGCTCGAAGAAGACATCGAGGTGCGGGCATTTGTACGCCCCGGTGAAGACAGGGCGGCCCTGAAGGACCTCGACATCGAATTGATTGAGGGCGACCTTCTCGACCAGGATGCCGTGAACCGCGCCATGAAGGGTGTCGACACACTCTTCCACCTGGCCGCCATCTACTCCATCTGGATGGAGGACTGGAGCAGGATTTACGAGGTCAATCTTCAGGGTTCACGCAACATACTCTGGTCGGCCCTCCGGTCCGACACGGAACGGGTTGTCTATACCAGTTCCATCGCGGCCATCGGCATCGAACCGGGAACGTCATCGAGTACCGAGGAGACGCCTTTCAACCAGTACACGCTGGGAAATCATTACGTCCTCACCAAGTACCTCTCGCAGCAGGAGGCCCTGGGCTTCGCGCGAAACGGCCTCGATCTCGTGGTGGTGAATCCCTGCTTTCCCTTCGGCATCAATGACAGGGTACCCACGCCGACGGGACAGATGATCGTGGACATCGCGGCGGGGCTGAACCGCTCCTACTTCGACGGGGGCATCAATATCATCGATGTCGTCGACGTTGCCCGGGGACACATCGAGGCCGCAAAGAAAGGGAAGACCGGCGAACTCTATATTCTTGGGAACATGAACGTCACCATGAAGGAATTCATGATGCTCGTCTACCGGGTCCTCGGAAAGGAGGGGGCGCTGCTGCCGAAGGTCCCCATTCCAGTCCTCGGGCTTTTGACCCGCTGTTTCGCCTGGTGGTCCGATCATGTCAGTCACAGGACACCCCTGTCGACTCCCACCGAACTCCGGTACGTCTCGCAATACCTTTTCTTCGACAACAGAAAAGCCCGCACGGATCTGGGTCTCCGGTTTTCACCCATCGAGGAATCACTAAAACGGTCGATCGAGTGGTTCAGAACAGAGGGATACATAAAGGGATGGACGGCCTGAGATGCCTCATGGAACGACGCTGAAAAGAGAAATGCCCTGGAGTATGATGGTCATGCTCCTGCTCTGCCTCGCCCTTACGGCCTGCACATCCTTTCCCGGCACGAACCTTCTGCCGGAAAAGGAGAAAGAGGCGACCCCGCTTCTCGGCGTCAGGAGTCGCCCCGCATCGAACCTGAATCTGCTGCCGGGGATCGACGTTCCCCACGGATTGAAGGTGGCCCATGTCATGGGCGGTTCGGCCGCCCATAAGGCAGGCATCCGGACCGGTGATATCATCATCGGCTATGACGGGATCAGCACGGGATCTCTCAAGGAAAGTGAACTCCTCTCCTCCTTCGGCAGCTATATCAAAAAGGGGAAATCCGTGGGAGATGACATGGCCCTGCGGATCATCCGGATTGAGACGGTCTATGAAGGAAAGAAGGATCATGCCGGGGAGATCATCCCGGGAAAAGAGGAACTGGACCGTATCCTGGAAAGACAGAAGCCCGGCGAACGGATCGAGGTGACTATCCAAAAGGATGTGCACATTATCGATGTCGTGGCGACTCTCGGCCCGTCGAACCTTTTCGCGGGTGAAACGCCTCCCGAAAACAGCACGCTTTTCCCGTCCTATGAAAGCCTCACCGATCCCTATACCGAACTGTCCAGTCGCCTCATCACGGACTTCCACCTCGACGCCGCCTGCGGAGACCTCATGGACCGGTACCGGGACGATGAAGCGACAAGCGATGCCTTCCGTCTGAATCTCTTCCGCTACATTCACCGCGACCCTTTCAAGTTCCACCTCGTCGCCGACACACTCTCGCGGGACATCGAAAAACACGCTGCGGAGAAAGATTTCAACGGCCTCATGCGCCGGCTTTCAGACATGCTGAACGCACCCATTGAAGAGACGTCGACGCATCTCTGTGCGGCATCACGGTCACCGCAGGACCACCTTTCCTATATCCGGGAAACCATCGATGACGCGCTCCTTTACCGGGAACGGGCCTTCAGCAATCTTGACGGGGAGGACCTGGCATTCCTCAGGGAAGAGCTTCCCCGCCTGACGGACCGGGGATTCGAAGCCGATCCCGACGATGAACGTCAGAAAGAACAGGGCAGCCGGGCGCTCCGTCTGCTGCAGGCGATCGATTATCCCGCCCTCATGAAATCGGCCGCCACGCTGAGCCGTCTCGCCGACCCCCGGTGGCTCGCGCTCTTTGGTGAATCGATGAATGCCTTCGACCCGGGAGAGACACTCACCGTTGCGGGAGTAAAGGGAACCATTCTTCACAAAGAGGAAACTCGCGCGGGCCTCATGATTATCGGAGGACGGGGTGATAACCGCTATTCCGCGCCCATACCGGTAATAATCGACCTCGGCGGTGATGACGTCTACGCCTCCGGCGCGGGCGCGGCCGACAATGACACCCCCCTTTCGATATGTATCGATCTCAGCGGCAACGACGAGTATGCATCCACGGACGATTTCACGCAGGGTGCGGGGATCACGGGAGCAGGACTCCTGGTCGATATTGAAGGGAACGACCTCTACCAGGGCATCAACTTCACCCAGGGAGCGGGTATGGCGGGTGCCGGCATTTTCATCGACTACCGCGGTAACGACCGCTACTTCGGTCAGGAATACAACCAGGGGGTGGCCTTCTGGGGACTCGGCCTCTTCATGGATTATGGCGGTGACGATTCCTATCAATCCCACCTCACTGCACAGGGCGTGGGAGGGCCCGGGGGAATGGGACTCCTCTATGACGGGAGCGGCGACGATACATATTATGCCACGGGAAAGGAGCCCAGTTCTTACGGCAGGGCGGGTATATTTGACGGCTTCTCACAGGGATTCGGCATCGGGTTCCGCGGGTACGCCTCCGGCGGCATCGGGATGCTGATCGATGCAGGGGGGCATGACCGGTACCGTGCGGGAAACTTCTCCCAGGGAGGCGGCTACTATTTCGGTCTGGGCCTTCTCAGAAACAGCGGCGACGGCGACGACCACTATATCGGGTCACGCTACGGCCAAGGCTTTTCCGCCCACTCGGCCGCGGGGATACTCATCGACGACGGCGGCAACGACCGCTATTCCGGCCTGGTGGGAGCGTTGCAGAGCGCGGCCTGGGACCTGGGACTGGCGTCACTTGTCGACAAGGCGGGAGACGATGTCTACGACAGCGGCGGGCTCTTCTTCTCCCAAGGTGCGGCGGCCCACAACGGTTTCTCCCTTTTCATCGACATGGCAGGGCTCGACGTCTACCACTTCGATGAAGAAGGAACAATCAGCCGGAATGATTATCACGGTGGAAACAGCCTCTCCGTCCGCATTGACGATGGGGGCGCCGACGATCTCTATAACGGCGACCGGACCGGCAACAACAGGATTTCCGTAGGAAATGAATACGGAATCACCGTCGACCTGGACAGGCCTGTCACCGAAACCCTGGAACAGGAAACATTCAGGAAGTTGTATGCAGATTGAACAGGTATGCGACACACGGGATCACATCGACTGGAACGGGAAACAATGATTTTGGGCTTGACATCACACGCTGGGCCGTGCGTTAAGTTGTGCGGACGGGAGGTGCGTCATGGCAACAAGTCCTGTAATTATCCCTTCAAAGACTCGGGTTCAACAACTGACAGACTGTTTCGCAGTCTATCAAAACCGGATCCCCATAACGCTTCACAGACCACGGATGGAGGTTTTTAATCACGGGAAAACAGTATAGCATCGCCATAGCGCCATAGGTTGTGAGATTTCTATTCACCGGTTCATCGTGTGCCTGAAGGAGCTGTGTGAGTCAATAATAGATCAGGAGGAAGAAATGCTTACGGAAAAGATTGAAGACGGAATCGTAATCGCCACATTCGAAAAGGAACGGACGAACTCCATTGACATGGAGGTACTCAGGGCTCTGCGTGATATCGTCGCACGCGTCAACAGCGACGATTCACTGAAGGGCATCATCCTCACCGGTTCGGGAAAACTTTTCTCATCGGGCTTCGATCTCCCCATGTTTCTCGGTTTCAAGGATGTCGGGGAAGTGACTGCCTTCATCCAGGAGGAAGACGAGATCCTGACGGACCTCTTCATGTGCAGAAAACCGGTGGTGGCCGCCATGAACGGCTCCACCATCGCCGCGGGGCTGATCTTCTCCATGGCCGCCGATTACCGGATCGTCACCAACCACCCCAAGATCAAGATCAACATGAGTGAAATCAAGCTGGGGCTCCCTCTTTCCATCGCCCAGTCGGAAATCATGCGGTTCGGTCTCGAGAGCAACAAATTGTTCCGGGACGTCATGTATTTCGGGAAGATGTTCGATGTCGCCACGTCACTGGATCTGGGCATCGTCGATGAAGTGGTCGAAGGGGCCGAACTGATCGACCGGTCGAAGCAGATCATCACGGGATGGATCGACAATCCCGGGAGGGCCTTCATGAAGCTGAAGGAAGGACTCCGGCAACCCATCGCCGACAGAATCGGGGAACGTCTCGCAGGGGAAAACTGGCAGGAATCGCTCACCTGTTTCTTTGAGAAGGACGTACGGACAACCCTTGAATTCGTGCAGCAGATGATGTGATCTTCCCGGATTCACGACAAGTGAACAGGCGGTGAAGGGGGGACCATGAATCCCGGGTGGTGAGGATTCACCTTTTTTCGAGGGACGCAGGATGATCTTCGGCGAGCGGGAGAACCTGTCCGAAGAACCGGGAATGAGACCGGGAGGCACGGAATCAAAGGGAGACGACACGATGGCAGGAGAATCTATGGTTACCCTGTCCGGAAAAAAGAATGACCCTTACATTCTCACGATTGATCTCGGCACCTCGGGGCCCAAGGTCGCCCTCTTCTCCGCCGGGGGAAGCATGGTGGACAAAGAGTTCGCGCCGGTGGAACTGCTCCTTTTTCCTCACGGCGGCGCCGAACAGAGACCCGAAGACTGGTGGCGCGCGGTCACGACCGCCGTCCGCCGCATGCTGGACCGGAAACCCGTCCCGGTGGAAGCAATTGCCGCCATAAGCTGCACCGGTCAGTGGTCGGGAACCGTCGCCGTGGACCGTGCCGGGGACCATCTCATGAATGCCCTTATCTGGATGGATTCCCGCGGCGAACCTTACATGAAAAAAATTGCGGGAGGACCTGTCAGGTTCGAGGGATACGGAATCACGAAGCTGCCGCGCTGGCTCCGCCTCACCGGCGGCGCACCGAGCCCCTCGGGAAAGGATCCCCTCGCCCATATCCTCTACATCAAGCATGTCCTGCCCGAGATATACCGTGAGACGTATAAATTTCTGGAACCGAAGGACTACCTGAACCTGCGCCTCACGGGGACATTCGCCGCCTCCCATGATTCCATCGCCCTCCACTGGGTCACGGATAACAGGAATATCGATGCGATCTCCTATGACAATCGCCTGATCGCCCTGTCGACGGTGGAGCGGGACAAGTTCCCCGAGTTGAAGCGCGCCGTGGACATACTGGCCCCCCTGCTGCCCCGGGCGGCCGATGAACTGGGACTGCGGCGTCTCACCGACGACTTCGATCACTACAACATGCATACCCCGGTCTGCGCCACCGCGCGTCTCGGCCCGGAGCGCCTGCGCGCGCTGCAGTTCGGCGCCGTGCG
>CAYTUH010000076.1:0-377 GCA_964441165.1 uncultured Syntrophaceae bacterium | reverse complement strand
ACCCGATGTGCAGTCGGCGGCCCTCGGTTCGGGCGCCGTGAGGGATTTCGAGGGACACCTCTACATCGGCACATCGGCATGGCTCACCTGTCACGTACCCTTCAAGAAGACCGACATCCTTCACAACATGGCATCCCTGCCCTCGGCGATCCCCGGCAAGTATTTCGTCGCCAACGAACAGGAAACGGCGGGCGCCTGCCTCACCTTCCTCAGGGACAACCTGTTCTTCCACGACGACGAGCTGATGACGGGACCGGCACCGGACGACACCTATCGGATCTTCGACCGCATCGCCGAGAAGACCCCGCCGGGAAGCGGCGGAGTGATCTTCACTCCCTGGCTCTACGGGGAGCGGACCCCCGTGGAGAACCACACCC
>CAYTUH010000075.1:6034-9356 GCA_964441165.1 uncultured Syntrophaceae bacterium | reverse complement strand
GACGCCTTGCGGGTGACTTTTTCCGCCCGCAGGAGAGCGGGAAGGGAGCGGGGAATGCCGCCCAATATGGGTTCGTTCCGGCACCGCTTTCCTTCCTCCTGCATTTTGATATCCTGCCAGTTGGCTTTTATTTCACCGACATCTTTTACCTCCCTGTCGCCGAACACATGGGGGTGGCGACGTACCATCTTCTCGGCAATTTCATCGATTACGTCGTTGATGTCGAAACGTCCTTCCTCCTCGGCGATCTTTGCGAGGAAAAGGATCTGGAAGAGCAGATCGCCCAGCTCCTCCCGTATATCGTCATAGGAACCGTCATCGATTGCGTCGATCACTTCATAGGCTTCATCGATGAGATACTTCCCCACATCTTCTTTCTTCTGTCGCCTGTCCCAGAGGCACCCATCGGGCGCCCGCAACCTGTCGATGATCGTTGTGAGCTTTTTCAAATGTACATCACATTTTTCCGTCACGATTCCGTCCTCTCGCCCGCCTGTCGTAAAGCGACATTTTGTATCATGAATAGGAAGCACTGTCAAAAGGCGGGAACCTGGAAATAGAGACGGAAGACTGCCCGTGATTCTTTTAAAGGGTCAGGGGGAGAATGCCGGGCTAAAGGGCGGGGACGGAGGATGACCCCCCCGCCCACGACCGTTATCAATACGAGGGTTCCGGATGGCCGGTAGCGCTTTCCCGTCATGTCGAATCGTGCTTTGAATCCGCGCTCCGCCATCGGATATCCGTACAAACTTGACGCTATTCCGTCACAGCATACTTTTGCCGTAACACGTTCTTCAAGAGTTTCCCACTCGGGTTCCGCGGCAGGGCATCCGTAATGATCACCTTTTTGGGCACCTTGTAGCCGGCAAGTTCCTTTTTGCAGAATTCGATCACCCCTTCCTCCGTTAACTCCTGGCCCGGAGCGGCGACAACGACGGCCGTCACCAGCTCCGACCAGTATGGGTCGGGAAGACCGATGACCGCCGCATCCATGACGCCGGGACACTTGAAGAGCATTGCCTCGACTTCCTGGGAGGAGACATTCTCGCCTCCCGTCTTGATGATGTCCTTGCTTCTGTCGACGAAATAGACAAACCCTTCTTCATCAATTCTGACCAGATCGCCCGTATGGTGCCAGCCCTTTCTGAAGGTGGTGGCCGTTTTTTCTTCTTCCTTGTAGTATCCCAGCATGACGGCGGGACCACGGGCGACCAGTTCTCCCACCTCGCCGGGCGGCAGCTCATTGTCGTCATGATCGAATACTTTGAGCTGTATGGGCAGATGGGATTTGCCGATGGAGTCCGGTTTTCTGTCGAAATCATCGGTCTGGAGGCACGCGCCCAGCGGACTCATTTCCGTCTGTCCGTAATAATTCATGAATCCCGTGTCGGGGAGCATCTTTTTCCATTTTTCAATGACTGCCGGGGCGGCCAGGGCACCAAAAATAATGCACAGTTCCAGGGATGTGAGGTCATAGTCATCGAAGCCGGGAACGATTAAGGGGAGACCGGCATAGAGTGCGGGCGGCCATACCCAGAGCGTAATTTTCTCATTCTGGGTGAAGTCGCAGATTTCCTTCGGATCGGGTGCGTATTCCATGATCGTATATGCCCCCATGGCTACGACTGCCATGAAAAGATACATGGCCGCCACATGATAAAGGGGAATGCCCGCGATAATCGATGCCTTTGAGGTGACCTTGAGATCATTGAGGGCGCTGATGATAAGCATGTAGTAGTTGAGGTGCGAATTCAAAACCCCTTTGGGTGCCGCTTCGGTACCCGATGTATAGAGAAGAGTTGCGGGATCATCGACGTGAATTGCCACTTCCGGTTCTTCCGCGGGGTACTCATTCAGCCAGAGATCTTCAATGTTCATCCATCCCTGCGGCACCTCGACGTCGGACAGCTTTATATATCCGAGCGTGGTGACGCTCTTCAACTCATCCCTGACGCTCTGAACATTGGGGATCAGGCTGTCTTCGACAAAAAAGACGGATGCTTCGGAGTGATCGATAATGTAGCGTATTTCTTCACCTTTGAGCATGAAGTTGATAGGGGTGATGATGGCGCCCAGCTTCAGGAGTGCCCACCAGTAGATGACAAAATGGTGGCAGTTGTGGGACAGGATGGCCGCCCGGTCTCCCTTTTTTATACCTAATTGTGCGAGTCCATGGGCACACCGATTGACTGTGTCATTGAATTCCCTGTAGGTAAATGATGTTTGCCTGAATTTGAAGGCGATTTTGTCGGGAACACGTGCCGCTGTTCTGACGAGAAGATCACCCACACTTGCCCTTCGCACTGCGTTTCTTTCGTACGCCGATAATCCTGCCATGAAACCCCCTCCTTTTTTTGCATTGTTGACAAACGATTGCTGAATTGAACAGCGAGCGCATACCCCGCTTCTTGCGGCGGGGTATGCGAGCGAATATAAAACAAAATTTTCCTTAACAATCGGAGATTCCCCGCAACTTGTTGCGGGGAGCTTCAAATGGTGGCGCCCCTCCGGTAGAAACAACGGGCGGATCCTGTCGTACCGGTTCAACTGTTCAATGCGGTGGACCGGATGTGAAAAATGCCGGAACCCTCCTTTTTTCGTACCTATCGCGATTGTATGTGGACAATCGGATGAGTTCCTGAAAAATCCGGCATTTTTCCCATCGGTATGACCGGCGGGGCGCCGTCACAAAGACGCGCCCGCTCCGGAAAATCTGAGATGTCTGATGCTACAGTTCTACCACTGCCGATGCCATGGAGAGTACTTCGGCGCTGTCCTGGTTGACGACCGTGAGGTCGAGATTAATTCTGTTTTCTTCTATGGCCGTTACCGTTGCCTCGGTGGTGATGGTATCGCCGAGGTGAACGGGTTTTGCAAATCTGCACTTGATGTTTTTCAGTGCGCCCGGATCGCCCAGCCAGTCCGTAACGGTCTTGGTCATGAAGCCGAAGGTGCATAATCCGTGCAGGATTACACCACCGAGGCCCACCATCTGCCCGAATTCGGGATCAATGTGAATCGGGTTGAAATCACCCGACGCGCCTGCGTAGTAGACAGTCCGGTATTTATCCACTTCCTCCACCGCACTGAAGATGTCGCCCACGCGTACGTCTGCGATATTTTTCTTCGGCATAGTCCCTTCCCTCCTATTTCCGAATGACGAATGTAAAGGTGGCCTTGCATACCGGCCTTCCGTCCTGGTTTTTACTCAGACCCTCGAGGGTGACCACATCGAGCTTTTCCTTGTTCTCGATGTTTACGATCGTTCCCTTGGACGTAATGACGTCGCCCGGTTTTACCACTTCGAAAAATTCGAACTCCT
>CAYTUH010000075.1:5309-6021 GCA_964441165.1 uncultured Syntrophaceae bacterium | reverse complement strand
AGCATGAAAAGATTGAGCTTGAGTTCGGGGTCCATGAAAAATGGTTCCGCAAGCATGCCGGCATAGACCACGGCAAAGGTGGGAGGCGCAATGACCCCGCCGTAGGGGGTGCTTTTTGCAAAATCATCGTCCATGTAATGGGGATCGAGATTCTTTATGGCCTTGGCATATTCCTTGATTTTCTCCTTGCCGATTTCATAGGTCAGGGGGCCATATTCCTTTCCGATAAATTTTGCGTCAACTGACATGGAAATTCCCTCCTTTTTTAGGCGAACTTGTCAAGGTCGTTCTTCGCGATGATCGTTCTCTGAATCTCTGAAGGAACCTCACAAATTTCACCGAATTTTGCATCACGGTAGAGCTTTTCTATATCGCTTCCCTTGAGGTATCCGTGCCCCGCGTATATCTGCATGGCCCAGTTGGAGATTTTCGTTGCCGATTCGCTGGCGAAAAGCTTGGCGCAGGATCCAATGATGTCAGCCTCGACCTCCCCCCTGTTCAAGCCCCAGGCGGCCCGTAATGCCAGCATTTTGCTCAGGTCGTTCAGGGTAAACATGTCGGCAAGCTTGAATCCCACTTCCTGAAAGGAGCCGATCTTTCTTCCGAAGGCCTTTCGGTTTTTTGCCTTCTGGGTGGCCTTTTCCATGCAGGCAGAGCTGATGCCGACGGAAAGCGCGGCAATACCCACGGTGCCCATCGACAGCATCTGTCT
>CAYTUH010000075.1:0-5299 GCA_964441165.1 uncultured Syntrophaceae bacterium | reverse complement strand
GCGCGCTGCGCGAAGCCGCTGCCGGGAGTCCCTCCCAGGATTTCCTTCGCCTCGCCATCTGCAAAGGTCGCCGACGCCAGGGGCAGTCCCCTGAGGCCCATTGTTTCCAGTGCTTCGCCCACGCTGAGGCCCGCTGCGTCCTTTTCGACGATAAAAAAGCTCAATCCCTTCTCGGCACCAGCCTCCTTGTCGGTATAGGCAAGCACCAGCATCACGTCGGCAATGGGTGCATTCGCCACGATATCCTTGACTCCGTTGAGCAGCCAGGCCTCTCCTTCTTTTCGGGCAACGGTGGCGATGCCCGCAATATCGGAGCCCGCATCGGCTTCCGTGTAGGCGACGGCTCCCACCTTGTCGGCATTCGTGAGTGCCGTCAGGTACCGTTCCTTCTGCTCCGGCGTCCCGAAGAGGTTCAGCAGGCCGCCGCACATGAAGGCGCTGGCCCGGGCGCTGAGAAAGGTCGCCGGGCATGCCTTGGCGAGTGTTTCTCCCGCCACGTAATGTTTGACAAGATCGATGCTCCCGCCTTCGATTCCTGCACCGAGAAGACCGGCGCCGGCGAGCTTTTTCAAATTTTCCTTTATTGAAACGAAGACCTCACTCTTGGGAGCTTCATCAAGACCCTGTGCCGAAGGTGCAATCTCTTTCATGCAGAACGCCGTCGCGTCCTGCTGTAATTTCTTTTCCCCATCGTTCAATTCATAATCCATGATAGATACCCCCTAAGCTGATTACATTAACATGATTCTGGAAACGATCATCCGCATGATGTCGGATGTTCCGCCGCCGATTGCGCCAAGGCGCGCGTCCCTGAAATTCCGTTCCACCGGGTATTCGTGCATGAATCCGTACCCGCCGAAAATCTGAACGGCGTGGGATGCCATTTCAAACCCCACGTCACCGGCGTAGACCTTGTTTACTGCGGCCTGCAAGGGGTTGAGCATCTGACCGTTATCTTTTGACGACGCCACGCGGTAAATGGCAAGCCGTGCCGCTTCGACGAATATTCTCATCTCGGCAATGCGGTGCTGAACGGCCTGGAATTCCTTGATGGGCCGGTTGAACTGGTGGCGTTCGTTGGCGTACCGTGCGCACAACTCGAGGCCGTATATGGAGGCACCGAGGAAAGGTGAGAGGAGAGTGGAACGATCCCACTCGACGCCGCTCAGGGCGATCATCCATCCCGCGCCTTCCGTACTGAGAATGTTTTCTGCAGGGATCTCGCAGTCCTCGAAGAAGACTTCCGAGGTGGTGGAGCACTTGCAGCCCATCTTGTGGAAGGGCTGGCCGACGGAGAAACCGGGCGTTCCCTTTTCCACCACGAAGGCCGTGATTCCCTCGTGTTTCTTTTCCCTGTCGACGGAAGCAAAGACAACGATGACATCCGCCACGGGCGCATTGGTGATGAACGTTTTCGAACCGTTCAGGACATATTTGTCGCCCTTCTTGACGGCGGTGGTTCGCATCGATGCCGCATCGGACCCCGCTCCGGGTTCCGTCAATCCCATGCAGCCGATCCATTCACCCGATGCAAGTTTCGGGATGTACTTCTTCTTTTGCTCTTCTGTGCCGAAATTGAAGATGTTGCAGGTGCAGAGATAGGTGTGTGCCCCCCACGCGAGGAGACTGCCTCCGTCAACGCCTGCATGACCCAGGGCTTCGCCGGCAAGACAACAGGTGACGATATCCGCGCCGGAGCCGCCCAGTTCTTCGGGGAAGGGCAGCCCCAAAAGCCCCATCTCGCCAAGCTTCTTCCAGATTTCAAAACTGAATTCTCCATTCAGATCCGCCTCTTCACAGAGTGGCGCGATCTCTTCCTTCCCGTACCGATATACGGTTTCTCTGAACATTCGTTGCTCGTCGTTGAGCGTAAAATCCATAATATCCTCCTCAAATCTATTTTGCAGGCCCGGTCAAAGATCTCCTTTTTTGCCGCACTCCACCATTCGGGATCACGATCAGCCCTGAAAGGGGATGAGTGATCCCTCACGCTGCGCGTCTTGTGAATGAATCTCTGTGCCGTGCCGGCACGAATTTGTTTTTTATAAGAGCCGTTAGTCTACCGGTTCAAAATATTTGATGTCCAGGATATGGCCCTTTCGATCGTCTTTCCAGACTGCCCGGACCTTCATGCCGTTCTTTATCGTTCTTCTCACCTCTTCGGCGTCGCTCAGGTCGACCCCCCCGACAAGGTGGAGGAAATTGCAATCGGTGCCGTCGAGTTTGATGAGTGCGCCGATAAAGGGTGGTTTCGTCGGCATGCCGAAATATTCATAATCGGTGAGCACCCATGAAACGATCGATCCTTCCTGTGATACCTCCACCCAGTCATCGATTTCAACGAAACACCGCGGGCAATAGGATCGCGCCGGAACGAGCACCCGGTTGCACTTGCCACACCGCGAGCCGTATATCTTCTCTTCCCTGAAACCCTCGAAGAACCGTGTCCACGTGGGTCCGTAGGCGTTTTCGTAGGGTATGGCTACTTCATCTTCCAGTATGTAGTAATCACGTTTTTCTTCCATGGCTCCATCCCTTCCTTAAATGGGTTCGAAATACTTGATATCAAGGACATGGCCCTTTTTCTCCTCGTTCCATACCGCCTTCACCCGTGTGCCCTTTTTGACGGCTGCGTCCACCGCGTCGGCCGAACCCATGTCGACGCCTCCCAGGAGGTGCAGCAGATTGCAGTCCGTGCCGTCGAGCCTGATCAGGGCGACGATGACGGGAGGCTTTCCGGGCATGCCGAAAAATTCCTTGTCGCTGTAACTCCAGGACTGGACTTCGCCTTCCTGAGATACTTCCACCCATTCCTCGAGGTTGGCGAGGCACTCGGGACAGAAGCTCCGGCCGGGAACAAAGGTCTTCTTGCAGGAGGGGCAGGACGTGCCGTAAATGATACCTTCCTTGAGGCCGTTGTAAAATCTGGTAAAGGCCGGGCCCGCCGCATATTTGTGTGGGAGCCTGATTACATTGCTGAGTGTGTTATAGTCTTTTTTCATGGCAACCCCCTATTTCTCTGATCCGAGGATCATCACGCCGTTGTACTGATCGACGCCGCCCATCGCGTGGGCAAGTGACAGTTTCGCGCCGGGTATCTGATGATCGCCCGCCTGGCCCGTTACCTGCATCGCTGCTTCAGCCACCCTGTTGAGGCCCGTGGCCCCGATCGGATTGGTACAGAGCGTTCCCCCCGACGGATCGCAGGGAAGTTCCCCCGTGCGGGAAAAGACCCCCTGAAGGGTCAGGTCGCAGGCCGTGCCGAAGTCGCAGAAGCCGAAGCACTCGTAATAGAGCAGTTCCTGGAAGGTAAAGGGATTGTAGACTTCGGCCACATCCAGCTCCTTCCGGGGATTTTTGATGCCCGCCATGTCGTAGGCCTGGCGGGCCGCGTCGATGGCGCACTGCCACACGACCTTGTCGCTGTCGCCGAACCAGTATTCCTCGCCGCTGTAGCCGACGCCTTTGACCCAGGCCGCTTTCAGCCCCAGCTTCTTTGCCATCTTCTCGGAGGCGAAGAGCATGGCGCAGGCCCCGTCTGAATTGGGGCAGACATCCCAGAGTCTCACGGGATAGGTAATGATGCGGGCATTGTTCACTTCGTCTTCGGTGAGTTTCTTCTTGATGTGGGCATAGGGATTGTCGAAAGCATCGTCATGATGATTCACCGACAGTCTCGTTGCCGCCGCACGGACCTTCTCTTCCGGTATGCCGAAACGCACCGACCATTCCTGGCATTGCATCGAAAAGATTCCCGGGGCGCCGGCGATGAAAAACCGCTGATAGAAGGGTTCCAGTACCGTGGTCATGGTGGCCTGTGAATCGCCTTCATGCATTTTCTCGGAACCGACGACGAGGACGAGGTCCGCCAGTCCCGACGTGACCCAGTAATAGCCCGTGAATGCCAGGGATACCCCCGTGGAACCGCAGGTTTCCGTCTTCAGAATCGGCTTGCCTACCGATCGCAGGACCTCGGCAAAGTAGAAATGGGTGAGGGCCACGCCTTCCATCATGGAGGGCATGGTTCCCGAAACCACACCGTCAATATCATCGGGAGAGATCCCGGTCTGTTCGAGCAGGGTGTCAACGGCCTCCTTGACGAGTTCCGGATAGGTAACGTCGAATCTCCTCCCATGTTTTGTCTGACCTGATCCTATGATTGCAACTGGTCTTCCCATGGTTACCTCCTCCTAACTGCCGATGACGGCGACGGCATGGCATTGACCCGCAAAACCATGGGCGGAATGGGCCAGCGCCGTGTTGACCGTTTTGTCCAGTTGTCGTTCACCCGCCTGTCCCCGTATCTGGAGAAATCCTTCGGCGAGGCGGTAGAGCCCCCGCGATACATAGGGATTCATGGCAAGGACACCACCCGAGGGATTGACGGGGATGGTGCCGTTCCGCTGAGTGGCGCCGCTTTCAAGAAAGGCGCCGCCTTCGCCTCGGCCGCAGAAACCCAGATCTTCGCACCAGAGGAGTTCCTGGAACGCATAAGGTTCGCAGATTTCCGCGACATCGATCTCCTTCAGGGGTTCGCGGATTCCGGCTGCATCGTAGGCGCGTTTCGCCGCCGCCGGGAGCTGTCCCTCAAGGAGATCCCTGTCGCCAAGGTAGAATTTATCGATGGATGAACCGTATCCCTTGAACCAAACCGGCTTGTCGGTAAGTTTCTTTGCAACCTCTTCCTTCGCCAGGAGAATCGCGATAATGCCCTCTGATTTCGGAGCGCATTCGATGCTCCGCAGAGGAGACATGACCATTTCAGACGAAAGGACGTCGTCGATGTCAATGCTCTTTTTCACGTGTGCGTAAGGATTTCTGAGGGCGTTCCTCAGGTTCTTGACGACGACGCCGGCACACTGTTCATCCGTGATGCCGTATCGCTCCATGTACTCGCGTTTCTGAATCGCCGCAGCAAGAGTTTCATTGAGACCGACCTGCCGCTGGTAGAAGGGATCGGTGAAGAAATGGGTGAGCATATCGTTCTCAGGGTTTTCCGAACCCTTGCACACACCGAGCACGAGGGCCGTATCGTAATTGCCCGAAAGGATCCTCATGACGGCATAAATGAATGCGAAGAGCGATTCCCCGTCCTGGCGGGAACCGTTCTTGAGGAATGCCGCTCCTGCATCCCAGTAGTAAGAGTTGGCGCATGACATGCCGCAATGAAACACCTCAGACGAGGAACTGATCACGGTGCCCACGTCGTCCCGGTTCAGCCCGGCCAAGTCGAGGACTGCTTTCCTCGTCTTGAAAACCTGATCGAGAAAATAGTCCTTGGATTCGGCACCCGGTGTCA
>CAYTUH010000074.1:0-9364 GCA_964441165.1 uncultured Syntrophaceae bacterium | reverse complement strand
GGGGTTGCGTGCGGCCATACGGAATTACGAGGAACGGCACAGCCTGGCAAAGGAGAGGACGCAAACGACGGTGGAAGTGGTGCGGAAACGTTTGAAGAAAGTGATGAATCCCCTCACGGGTCTCGATCTGGTGCAGGCGGAACTGGTGAAGGAGATCGAGGTGAAGGACGGCATCGTGCGGGTCCTCGTCCATTTGCCGGCAGATAATCAGTTCGCCCCCAATATCAGGGCAGAGATCACCGAGAAGATCGAACCGCTCTGGGACGTGAAGGAATTGACGATCGAATTTACCGAGTAGGGTTCATGGAAGAGAGTGACCATCAGAAGGGAGGGAGCCCCCTCCCTTCATAATAGCCTTCCCCGGTGCCGATTACGGATGTCCTAATACTTGACACGCCTCATCTATTTTTCTATACTGCACCCCGTGTTTCGACATAGGAGGGGACATACTTAGGTCGACGCGCTTCTTCATTGTGGAAAAAATGAAAACAAATCCGATTACGTCTCATCGAGGGGGATGGTATGTCGAAACGTCCTGAATGGTGGCTCGCCCTGCTGGCAAAAATCTGGCCGCTCACGTGGATCAGCGCGCAGGCATGTCAGTGGCCCGTGGTGGGGCCCCTCGTTGCCAAGGCCTCGATCCCGTTTTTTTCCGGCCGCAATCTGAATATTTCCTATCTTCCCATCAACGAGGAGCTTGATGGGGGAAGCACGCTGCTTCCCATCCGGGTGGTGGAGGAGTTTATCGAACGATCGGCCCACCGGGTGATACTCAAACGGTGTACCTGCCGGGATGCGCGGCACTGCGAGAATCATCCCGTTGAATTCGGCTGCATGCTCCTGGGCGAGGGGACGCGGCATATAGACTGCCGCATCGTCGATCACGTCTCCCGGGAAGAGGCCGTGGCCCATCTTCACCGGTGCGTCGAGGACGGCCTGGTGCCCATGATCGGGCGGGTAAAAATCGACAACCTGATCTGGGGCGTCCCCGATGAGGGGAAAATGCTGACGATCTGTTTCTGCTGTTCATGCTGCTGCACGCTCTGGACCTCGGGAAAATACCTGCCCCGGGAGGCCGCGGCGTCGATGGTGCGGCTCAAAGGCCTCGACATGAAGGTGGATCATGAAAAGTGCCTGCTCTGCGGGAACTGCGTGGATGAGTGCAACATGGCGGCGATTTCCATAGTGGGGGACAGGGTTGTCCACGATATGACGAAATGCATCGGCTGCGGCTGGTGTGTGACGGTCTGCCCCTGGAGGGCCATCACCCCGGAAATAGGAGATATCGACGATGCCCTCGGAGAACTGAGGACGCGCATTGAAGCGCTCGTCGATGTGGAGTGACCGTCCGCCCTGCGGGCAGAACGGGAATATCAATCGAGAGGGGATTGTCATGCTGGAAAAGAAAGGTTTCTGGTATCTTCTGATGTTCGGAGCGCTGGTCCTCTGGGTTGGCGTCATACTGCTGGGTCTGCTTCTCTTTCCGGAGAATACTGCCGGAAAGGCCGCACTGCCTGCCGCACTGCTGCTTCTCCACTGTGCCGAGATCCCGATTTCACTGAAGGTCGGTGCCGCAAAGGGCCTCCCGCCATCACGGGTGATCGTCAAGACGGCACTTTACGGGTTTACCTGGTGGCTCCCCCTGAAAAAGGGCGTCTTCGACAAATAACGGGACGGCAGGAAGAACAGGCGGCCCCCTCGCCGATTTGCCAACCAACGTGAGGCAGTGAAAAGAGAGGAAGATCGATCATGATGAACATCTTCAAGTACGGACCCCCGAAAAAGATGGTGCAGGCCATGCTCTGGTTTTCCTGGCCCATCATCAAGGCCGCCAAGATACTGAGCCCCTATCCTCCTTTCAAGTGGATCATCAATCCCTTTTTCGCCCATCCCTGGAATGAGGTGGCGGTGGTGCCCATCAATGAAGCCATTGCGCCGCCTGAAAGCCTGGTGCTGCCGCGGCGTGTGGTGGAACGGTTCGTATCGCAGGTAAAGGATATCTTTATCCTCGACAAATGCATCTGCAGGGACAAGGAGAATTGTGCCTCCTATCCTCACGACATCGGGTGCATGGGGCTTGGTGTACCCGTCGAGCGCATCCATCCCTCCCATGGGAGGAGGGTGTCAGGTGAAGAAGCCCTGGAACACGTGCGAAAGGCCGCCCGGGCGGGGCTGGTGGCAAACGTGGCCCACACCTGGATTGATCCCGTCGCATTCGGGCTGACGAATTTCCGGAAACTCATGTTCATCTGCTACTGTTGCGATTGCTGCTGCATTTACCGGACCTACATGAAAAAACGTGGTCCGAACCTCGATCGTTCCTACCAGGGGCTTCCCGGCATCTCTATCGACGTGGATCCTCAAAAATGCACGGGTTGCGGCGAGTGCGTCGATCACTGTTTTGTCGCCTCAATGTCGCTTGTGGAGGGGATCGCCTCACCCGGCGACCAGTGCCGGGGCTGCGGACGCTGTGTCGAACTCTGTCCGGAGGGTGCCCTGACGCTTTCCCTGGAGAACGAAGATGCCCTCTATGAACAGCTGATGGCCTATATCAACGGGGTGTCGGACATCATGGCCGATTCCAGGGGTCACGCCATCCCCTGAACCATTAAGCCGCTGTTGCTAACCGCCGTGGGTTTTTCGCAGTTCCGTCTTCCTGATCTTGCCGGAGCCGGTGCGGGGAAAATCGGTCACGAAATCAACGTACCGGGGCACCTTGAAGTGCGCCAGGTCCTTTTTGCAGAAATCGATGAGTTCCCTTTCCGTCATGAGAGCTCCCTGTTTCAGGGATACCACGGCCTTGGTCACTTCTCCCCATTTTTCATCGGGTACGGGAATCACGGCGCATTCGAGCACCTTGGGATTGGTGTAGATGACATTTTCGATCTCCACCGAGGTGATATTTTCACCGCCGCTGATGATCACGTCTTTTGACCGGTCCACGATCAGGACATACCCTTCGGCGTCGACGGTGGCGAGATCGCCCGTGTAAAAATATCCGTTCCTGATCGACCGGGTCGTTTCTTCTGGCAGGTTCCAGTATCCCTCCATCACGTTGTCGCCGCGGACGATAATCTCCCCGATGGTTCTTCCGTCGCGGAGGACGTCGTTGCCCTCGTCGTTCACCACCCGCACATCGACCCCGATGGCATCAATGCCCGTGCGGGTGAGGTATTCCATTTTCGTCGCCTCATCCTTCCCGGCCAGGGTGTCCTTGATATTCCCCACGGTGAGGAGGGGGGTCGTTTCGGTGAGGCCGTACCCCGAGATGTACCGGCATCCGAAGCGGTCCATCATCCGCGTGGCGTTCGCCGGAGACATGGGGGCGCCCCCCACCATGATCCACTGCAGGGAGGAGAGGTCGCAGCCATCGAGGTGCGGATCATCGAGAAGGAAACTGATCATGGTGGGGACCATGACCGAGGAGGTGACCTTTTCACGTGCGATTGTCTGCAGGATATCGGCGGTGTCGAATTTCCGCTGCATGACATGCCGGCCGCCCTGAAAGGTGACGGACCAGATAAAGAAGGCGTCGGCGATATGGAAAAGAGGTGCGATATGGTACCAGACGGTGGTGTCGTCGATCTTGAACGAAATGATCGTAGTGAGGGCGTTCATGTAGACGTTCCGGTTGGTCAGCATGACGCCCTTGGGCCTTCCCGTGGTGCCGCTGGTGTAGTAGAGATTGATCATCTCATTTTCATCCTCCGGTGCGGAGGGGAGAGGCTCCGGTGACGTCCCTTCCGTCAGGGCTTCATAGGTGCCGGTGATCCATTCCCGGTCGGCAGGCCCCTCGGCAACATAATAGTGTGTGACGGTGTCGACCGTGCGGCGGATCATATCGACCAGCGGTGTGAAGTCGGCGTGGAATACGAGAGCCTCCGCGCCGGCATTGCGCAGGATGAAGGCATATTCGTCAACGGAAATGCGGGTGTTCAGGGGAAGCAGCACCCGCTGCGCCCGGGCTGTGGCGAAGTAGAGCTCCATGTAGCGGCATGAATTGTAGTCAAGTATGGCGATGCGGCCTCCCCGGGAGATGCCTGCATCACCAATGGCCCGGGCAGTGCGGTTCACCCGAACCGCGAATTCCTGATAGGTTACTCGTAACGCACCGTCTACGACGGCTGTCTTGTGGGGATACAATTTTGCCGCACGGTCAAGAATCCGTGACGGTGTCATGGGTACCTGCATGGGTTACTCCTCCGGTCTTTTCGTTGCCGGTGTGGTGGGTTGCCGACGCTGCATGTAGCAGGTCTCTTACTGCACCGATGCGTAGGGAGGTACGGTCAGGGTGATGCAGGTGTGCTTCCCC
The DNA here is from genome assembly GCA_964441165.1 of uncultured Syntrophaceae bacterium. Lineage (GTDB taxonomy): Bacteria > Desulfobacterota > Syntrophia > Syntrophales > UBA2210 > CAYTUH01. Next base: position 5,052 of record CAYTUH010000074.1, on the reverse strand, counting down.
CTTTCCGATGCCACATCGACAGTGCCGCCGATCTGTTTCAGGTGGTTGTTCAAACGGGAAAGGTGGTGATCACGAGCGTATCGTATCAGTGACTGTTCATCTGAGATATCAAATCCGATTCCGTCCTCTTCAATACTCACCGCCACGCGGTTTCCCTCTTCTTCAATGGTGATGCTGATTCTGTGCGGGTTCGACACTTCATAGATACTGGAGAGCAATGAGGAGGCACTTTCATAGAGGAGGAAATTGATGTCCTTGTCCACGTCGATGGGGCCGTTGTCGTTTCTGAACTCGCATTGAATGCCGCTCTGTTCCTGGTATTTTTCCGTCAGCCAGGCGAGACCGGACGTGATATCGGGGAAGCAATAGTTGTAGAGATTACAATTACCGTTCGTCCAGTTGTAGGGGACATTGGAAAAGAGTCTTTCTATCCGCCCGCCCTTTTTGATTGCTTCTTTGCTTTCCATTATCAGATACCTCCCGTGCAGAGGTGCCACCGGCATCCTGTGACGCGATAGTGCAAGAAAACGAACCTTTCCGCCATCGGGGGATTCCTGATTTCAGTTATGAAAAATCCCCATTCACTCTCAGAAAGAAGACCGGTCATGCCTTGCAGGATTTGGACGTGGAACACCACGGTCCCTTCCGGGACGGCTCGACGATCGATACCGTTCACCCCTGATTGATGCTGCGTGAGATGCCTCATCGGTGCGGGAAGGGGCCTCTCCCGGGGTGGTGTAATGTCTCTGTGGCTTCCGGGCAGATATAGGCCCGGTGATCGATGCCCGTGAAGAGGGCGCGAAAGGCCGGCTCACTTTCTTCGTCGAAATCAGGAGTTCTTACGGTGTGAGGCGCCGGTCCTCTTTTGCAGCAGCTCGACTATATGCCGTGCCACCCGTTCATAGGAAGGATCACGGGGAAGGGGAACCGCTTCCGCCCGGTCAAGGGATTCGCGGTGCCTGCTGCCCCATTGCCGGACATGATTCCTGAGATCGTCATCCTGGAGGATGAATTGCAGGAGTTTGTTCTGGACGGTAATCGGGGGATACCCTCCACCGATGGTGTCGATGGAGACCGCCCGTAAATAGGTCGTCGCGTCGAGTACCAGGGCCGCTTCTTCGAAGCTCCAGTCCGGTGAGGGGGTGAAATGGTTTTTTGTGAGCGCCTCGATTTGCCCTTCCGTAATAGTGCCGGGCGTACCGATTCTCGGCATTGCTTTTGACGAGAGGTTTCGGGTCATTTTCCCTTTGAGGTGCCCCATACTTTTGAAAAACAGCCACGAGCCCAGGGCGACCGCGATGGCGAGGAGAAGACTATTCATGGATCATATTCCGCCTGAGGGGGGCCTGTTTCCTGCCCCACCTGTCGTAGTACATATCGACGTCACTGTAATTCATTTATCTGATTCTGTAAAGACCCCGCCGCGGGACGACCGGGACAGCGCTACTTTCTCCCGTCTTGACGGGGGGGTGCAGTTATATTAGAAGAGGGCTATCGGGGGAGAGTAGAGTGGGCATCGCCGGCGATTCAAAGAACGGTGGTGCCGTGGTGAGAGAGATCCGGGCAACGCCTGATCGACATGTAACGGTTCCTCTTCGGTGTGCGGTTCAATGACAATAAAGATACTCAACACCATATTCGTCGCAGTGGTTTTTCTTGTCGCCCTGGTCAGCGCGGGCCACGCCCTGCTGACAAAACGGGACCCCAAAGGGGCCTGGGGATGGATTGCCGTTTCTCTGGCCTTTCCCTTTTTCGGGCCCCTCCTCTATTTTTTCTTCGGCATCAACAGGGTGGAGACACGTGCGAGGAAAATCCGACGGCGAAATGTCTTCCGTTTTTCCCGTGATCGGGGGACGAGCGATGATGCCCCCTTTGTCCGGTCCTATGAAGCCGTGGCTCCCGAATACCGGGAACTGGCCCATATATCCGATACCGTCACGCGGCGGCCCATCGTCGGAGGAAACCGCATCGAGGTGCTGCACAACGGCGAGCAGGCCTATCCGGCCATGTTGACGGCAATCGAAGAGTCCTGCCGCACACTCTTTCTGTCAACCTATATCTTTGAAACCAACCGGACAGGGAGGGCCTTTGTCGATGCCCTGGGCCGGGCGGTGCAACGAGGCGTCGATGTGAAGGTGATCGTCGACGGTATCGGGGAACTGCACTCCCTTCCCAGGGTGGTGCCGATTCTGAGAAAGAATGGTGTGAGGGCGGTCCGGTTTCTCCCTCCGCAACTCGTTCCACCGGAATTGAACATCAATCTGCGCAATCACCGGAAAATCCTCGTTGCCGACGGCAGGATCGCCTTTACCGGCGGCATGAATATCGGGGACCGCCACCTTGCCGGCAACAGCCATAACCCCAACCGCGTCACGGATGTTCATTTTTCCTTCAGGGGGCCCGTGGTCGCTCAGATTGAAAGGATATTTCTCGAGGACTGGCGATTCGTGACGGGGGAACGGAACCACCTGCCGGAAAGCGCACCCCCCCGTGAGGACGGTGCCTCGCTCTGTCGGGCCGTTATCGAAGGACCCAATGAGGATATCGACAAATTATCGATGATCCTGTTGAGTGCCGTGTCGTCGGCCCGGCACCGGGTCTCCATCATGACTCCCTACTTCATACCCTCACGGGGGCTGCTTGCCGCGTTGCAGGCGGCGGCGCTTCGGGGGGTGCGGGTGGAGATCATTCTTCCGGGCCGGAATAATCTTCCCTATGTACACTGGGCAACGCGCAATCTGCTCTGGGAACTGCTTGCATGGGACGTGCGGGTCTATTATCAACCCCCGCCCTTTGCCCACACCAAACTCTTCCTGATCGACGGAACCTATGCCCATGTGGGATCGGCCAATATCGACCCCCGAAGTCTCCGTCTCAATTTCGAACTTAACGTGGAGGTCTACGATCCCCTCTTTGTGGGGGGGCTGGCGGCCCATTTCGAGAGCGTCCGTGAACGCTCGCGACCGGTCCTCCTCCGTGAGGTTGATTCCCGTCCCTTGGCGGAGCGGGTCCGCGACGGGCTGGCCTGGCTGATCTCTCCCTATCTATAGCTGGGGTATCAGATATTTTACCGGTCCCCCCTGTCGCGGTAAAATACTGCGGCATGCCGGCGTGCCGGGTGCGGTGTCCCGGAATAATATTTGCTGGTAAAGACCCCGCATATTTGCTATTAATGCCAGTCCATTCCGCGGAGAAAAGGAGCAGAACTTTGAAAACAATTGCAAAATTGATTGTTGACGGGAAGACCTATGAACTGCCGATCGTGATCGGTACCGATGGGGAACGGGCCATTGATATTACCCGATTGAGGAAGGAAACGGGATGTATCACCCTCGATCCGGGGTACGCCAACACGGGAAGCTGCGTCAGCAGCATCTGTTTCATGGATGGAGAACGGGGCATCCTTCGTTACCGGGGGATTCCCATTGAAGAACTGGCCGAGCAGTCGACCTTCGTCGAAACGGCCTATCTGCTGATCGAAGGGGAACTTCCCTCGAAGTCCGTTCTTCAGTCCGTGTCGGAGATGCTGAACGAGCATTCCATGGTCCACGAAGACATGCTCGACTTCTTCCGCCATTACCCGCCGCGCTCCCATCCCATGGGAATCCTCTCCTCCATGGTCAATGCCTTGCAGGCCTTCTACCCTGAACTGAGAGGAGCGGATGACAACGGCGAGGCCCTTCAGCTTACTTTCACCAGACTGCTGTCGAAGTTGCGGACACTGGCCGCCATGTCGCACCGGATCACGCGGGGGGACAAAGTGGTCTATCCACGTTGGGATCTCAAGTATTGCGCGAACTTCCTGAACATGATGTTCGATTCTCCCGTGAAGCCTTACGAGGTCGATCCCGACCTGGTGCGGGCCCTTGAAGTATACTGGATTCTCCATGCCGACCACGAACAGAACTGCTCCACCTCGGCGGTGCGCCTTGTGGGCAGCGCCAACGTGAATCTTTACGCCGCCGTCTCGGCCGGCATCAGCGCCCTCTGGGGACCGCTGCATGGAGGGGCGAACCAGGCGGTGGCGGAGATGTTGCAGAAGATTTATGACAACGGCGGCGATATCAAACCCTTCATCGCGAGGGCAAAGGACAAAAACGATCCCTTCCGTCTCTATGGATTCGGCCATCGTGTTTACAAGACCTATGACCCCCGGGCATCGATACTCGAAAAAATGGTGGAAAAGGTGCTGACAAAGCTGCACCGCCACGATCCTCTCCTCGATATCGCCCGACGGCTGAAGGATGTCGCGGAAAAAGACCCCTATTTCATCGATCACCAGCTCTACGTGAATGTCGATTTTTACAGCGGTATTCTCCTGAGGGCCCTCAACATTCCCCTCAACATGTTTCCCGTCATGTTCGCCATCGGCCGGCTGCCCGGGTGGATCGCCCAGTGGAAGGAAAGCCACGACGATCCTCAGAAAAAGCTCTCCCGGCCTCGCCAGGTTTACGCCGGACCGCACAAGCAGGCCTATGTTCCCATGGAGGAGCGATCCTGATATTCAGGGGATGATGGGCTACAGATTCTGCCGGATGAACTCCACGGCGTTCCGGAAAATATGCAGACCCATCCCTTCTTCGGGGAGCGACTCACGGGTCCACCGCGGATGGTTGGTGTAATGGAGGTATGCCTCGGGATGGGGCATCAGGCCGAAGAGCCGCCCCGTTTCGTCGCAGATGCCGGCGATGGCATCGACGGAACCGTTGGGGTTCAGGGGATATTCTTCGACGGGTCCCGAATAGTGCTCGTCGCTGTACTGCAGGACAACCTGGTTCCCCGCGTGCAGCCGCTCAAGTACGGAGGCATCCCGAGTGACGAATTTCCCCTCGCCGTGCCGGACGGGGAGGTACAGGCCTTCGAGCCCCCGTGTAAAGACGCAGGGGGAGTCCTGGTTTGCCTTCAGGGAGACCCAGCGGTCTTCGAACCTGCCCGAATCGTTGAAAGTGAGTGTCACCCTTTGGGTGAGGTAATCGCCGTCGAAAGCAGGCAGGAGACCGAGCTTCACCATGAGCTGAAATCCGTTACAGACACCGATGATCAGTTTCCCCT
>CAYTUH010000073.1:3241-9402 GCA_964441165.1 uncultured Syntrophaceae bacterium | reverse complement strand
GATTTTCGGCTCCACGGACCCCGACCGCACTGGACCCTACGGCGCGGGTCACCGGGTAATCAGAAAATCCCTCCCCTGCAGTCCCTGCCTTCGCAAGGAATGCGACACAATGCAGTGCATGCGGGACATCTCCGTCGAAGAGGTCCTGGAAGTGGTGAAAGAAATATGGCTCGGGAAGAATTCAGAAGCCAGAAATAAGAAGTAAGAATAAGAGCGGTCAGCTTTCAGCCGTCAAAAGCAGTTTCGAGTTTACATAAGCTTTCAGCAATCAGCAAAAAACACAAGAAACCGAAATATTACAGCAAGATTCGGATATGTCATTCCGGAATCCGCGCCGGCGGATATCCGGAATCCATCGCCTGGATTCCCGCGTTCGCGGGAATGATGATCTTTTGTAGCATGCCGATTTATCGGCGTTTTTATGTAACGACACACGATCCCCTGCCTTTATCAGCGCAAGGCCTGATGAATCAGGCGGCTACGTCATAGCTTTTAGCTCTCAGCCGTCAACTTTCAGAAAAAAAAGAAAGAAAACAGGAGTAAGAAGCCGGAAGTAAGAATAAAAGCTGTGAACATATCGCCGCTTCATCGGCGAATTACTTTGGCACTTCTTTCTCTGCTCTGTGCCTGTCCTTTCCCACTCAGGTACTCAGGAACTCTGGAACTGGATTTCATAATCCCTCAATCCTTAATTCGTTAATCCTGCATCGCGTTTCCCTCGAAAACCGGAATGCTTTTCCTCTGTGCCTTTGTGCCACAGTGCCTCTGTGCCTTTCGTTCTTACTCCGTTAATCCTCAACCCTGCATGCTTTTCTACTTCTTATTCAACTCCTTTATCACCTCATCGGTGATGTCGATTTCGGGATCGAGGTATCCCACGGCGTTCGGGTCCTTGATAATCATGGTGTATTTCCCTTTCTTCGCCACTTTTTTCAGTACCGCATCGGCCTTCTGGAGTATCATGACGACCAGCTCCCGGTCCTTCCGCTGGATTTCTTCCTTGACATCGCTCACGAGGCGTTTGTGCTCCTTGACCATGTCCTGCAGCTTACCGGCCCTGGCCCGGAGATCATCGGCGCTCATGGAGTCCTTTCCTTTTTCGAGCGCCGTCTTCAGGTCATTGATCGCCTCGGCGCTCTTTTTGAGTTCCGCTTCCTTCTCCTCTTTCAGCTTGTCCACATCCGTCTTCGCGATCTTTCCGATATTCGATTCACTGACGATCTTCTGGACGTTGATATAGCCAACCTTGGAAGCAGCGCAGAGCGGAGCGGCCATCACAAGACCGAAGATCACAAGGGCGCTTACCGTACATACCATCTTTCCTTTCATTTCAATCATTCCTCCCCGTTTCATGTTTTTATGGTTATGGGTGACCGTTGTCGTGGTGTCCTTTCCGACACCGGCACCCTGCAGGCCTTTTCTTGACACCCGCCGTCTTTTTATCTATAGAGAAAAAACCGTTCCCCTGGGACCGGTCCATATGCTGAAAAAGAAAGGGGCGGCGTCACCAACGGCCATGTCATCTTCGCTGAGACAACTCAATATCAGTTACAATCCCCTGGAAGACCGGCTTCTGATGAGAATCTCATCAGGCTCTCCCGGGACCCTCGAAGAATACCGGCTCTGGCTGACACGTCGTTTCGTATCGTTACTCTGGAAAGCCCTGGAGCAGATTATCGACAGCGACAGCACGCTCAACCCCGCCGTGAGTGCCGATAACAGGCCCGCCCTTAAGGAATTCAGGCAGGAAGCCGCCCTCGCCTCATCGGACTTCAAGACCCCCTATAAAGCTGAAGCGGCGAGCACCCCCCTGGGTCCTGCACCGCTTCTCGTTTCCAAACTGGCTGTAAGGAAAGGACCCCGGGACATCCATGTCCTTTCCCTTTCCGCCGCAAAGGGCCAGACGATCAATCTGAACCTGAGCATACCGCTGATTCATTCGATTCAAAAGCTTCTCGCCGACGCCGTCGCCAGGAACGGATGGGGGCTGTCTTTCTCAACACCCCCCCCGGAAGCGCCCCCTTCAACGGACGCCCCGCCCCGAACACTTAATTAGCATACACCTGCCGATCCTACTTCGCAGCGATATTCATGAGCGATCTGAAATTCGACAGCGAGTAAAGATGTGCGTAAATCCACGCAAGGTAACCCGACCGCACCAGGTTCAGAATCTTGTCATCCTCCAGCTGGAGCATCTTTACCTCGTCCACCATCATCAGACCGGCAAAGCCGAGCTTCTCGCCCGCGGGCATGGTGATATTGGCCGACACATCCCTGAAAAGTTCATATTCCCGGAGCGCCTTCACGAGTTCCTTGGTGCTCTCGAACTGCGCCTGGTAGTTTCTCAGAAAATCGACAACCCGTTTGAACTCGTCCGTCTGGTTGCCCTCATCATCAAAGAGCGTGATGCCCTTCTTCTTGCCGAATCCCTCGTAACTGGAGTCGACACAGACGGCAAAGGAACCGTCCTGCCCCACGTTACTCGCAAGAATAAAGGGATAGCGCCGGAAGAAAGCCGGTATGTAAGACCCCTCACGCCATTTACCCTTGTCATCGATAAAAAGGTTCTCACTGTTCCTCAGGCCGAGAAGCGCCACCGGAATGATTTCGTCGTTCTGGCCTTTGGTAAATACGACGGGATAAAACTTGGCTGCTTCGAGGAATTCCTGTCCCACGATCACCACGGAATTCAGCTGACCGGCAAATTTATACTCCGTGACGGGCGCCACCTTGACGGATTTATGCGTGACAGAATTCAGAAAGATGGGGTTTTTGTAAATACCTTGTTGTTCCATGCGTCATTCTCCTTTTCATTCGTTCAAATATGATCACCTCAACATGCCCGTATCGTTTCATTCACCTCAGACATGCAGTACCCGGTATCGCTGCTTCCGTTATGCGTAAATGGGAATATCCGCCGCAAAGCCCGCTGCAACGCAGACCCCTGCGGACACCTATCGTTCTCCCACTGAGGAAATGCCCCCCGAATACGCCCAAAAGCATCAAAGAAAACAAACAATTGCTGGCGCAGTTTCTACCATGGGAACCGAAATTGGTCAAGTGATTATTTGTAAGAGTGCCGGCAAAAAAGAAAGTTGCGGGAACCTTCTGATTTTTCTTGTGGGAGCGCTGCCGGTTTTATAATATTCCGCCGTCGGTGTCTGTTGCACGACACATATTGAAGCGAAGCATTGAAAACCGTGCATTCCCGTTGTTCGGAGAGAATATTGATTTGGGTGGTACGGCACGGTGACGTGAATGTTGATCCGGATGAAGCAATTCCGACGCTGCGGGGGATACTCCCTGCTTCTCCTACCCGGTGGGTGAATACCCTTATCGAACATCACATCATCCTTGTTGAAAACCGTTCCGCGCTGCACTGAGCGGGATGCTCCGTCATCCGGACATCCCTGAAAAACTTACTGTTATGACTGAGAGGAGGATGAGAAATGAGGATATTCAAACTGTTGAAACGTAGCAGACATTCAGGGATCCGTTGCTGCATCATCATGGCGGCGCTGCTGGTGCTGCTGCCGTCTGTTCGCCCGGCAGCGGCCCTGACGACGGAAGAGATCACGGCATACTGGCAGAACGTCTACGGTGATTTTACCGGCGACTTCCAGTCACTCTACCGGGAGCGCCTGGCCAAGGCCGCGCCCGATGAGTGCTATTTCTTCCCCGGGAGCGAGGATAATGACTTCCAATGGACCGGCATCGACTGCGACGCCTGCATGGAAGCGGTAGGAGACAGCAAGGTCAACCAGGCCTATGTCTGGGGTCTCGCCAAGTCGGGCGACACTCTCTGGTTCGGCACGGGGCCCAATGTCCTCTGCCTCGTGTTCGGCGGTTACATGGGAATGGAATCCTCCATGGAAAACGCCTGCTACGCCTGCGAATTCGGTGAGGGTCCCTACTCGCCGGATCCCATTCCCGCCGCAGCAGGCGACTGGCGGCCGCCCCGCTTCTTTGCCTATGACATGACCGACCGGTCGCTCACCGAGAAGACGCCCTACGGCGATCCCCGCGTCAGACAGACCCTGGGACTCCGTTCTGCAGGGACCCTCGGCGATGTGGTCTTTCTGGGCGGGCCCGCCCTTGGAGAGGGAATCAATCTCTTCGCCTTCAACACCGGAACGGGCGCATACCTCGGCTCGGCAAATCTCCCCGCATATTCAAACATCCGGCGGTGGCTGGCCGTGAACGGCGTGCTCTACACGGCGGTGGGGAAAACGGGTGAAGGCGTTGTGGGAGGAACCTTCGGAGGCAACAACGGAGGCGCCGTCCTCAAATGGACGGGAAACGCCGCAGACCCCTTCCAGTTCGAGGAAGTGGGAACTCTTGACAGCGAAGGGGCGGAGCTGGTCTATCACGAAGGCCGCATCATGGTTTCCACCTGGCCGGGATCGGGTGAAGTGGCCGGCCTCTTCATGAGCCCCGCCGTTCCGACAGGCGGTCTCCCCGCAAGCACGGAGATATGGACCAAGGTCTGGGACTTCAGCGAGTATGAACCGGACGATCTGACGGCACGCACCTACGCCGGCGGAGCCATGGCGTCCTACGGCGGCTATCTCTACTGGGGAACCATGCACGTCCCCATGGTGTCGGCACTCTTCCACTTCCGCACCTACTCAGACCTCATCGAAGGCTATCCGGCGAACGAGGCGGACACCCTGGGCGGCATTCTCGGCACCTACCGGCCCATCAGTATCTTCCGCGGCAAGAACTTCGCGGGAGAACCGGAGGTGGACCTCCTCTACGGCATGCCCCGGCTGCCGAAATTTTCCTGCAATCCCGAAGACGGGAGTTACGGCTGGGAACTGGCCGAGACAGGCATGGCACCCCTCTACGGCCCCTCGGGCTTCGGCAATTTCTTCAACAACTACACCTGGACCATGGCGGCCTTCGACGACCAGCTCTTCGTGGGCACCATGGACTGGAGCATCCTGGCCCTCTATAACTTCCTGAGCGGTGACAGGGAAACCGACCGAACGGCGGCGGCCCCGTTGCCCGACATCACGGAATTGCCGGCCATCCTGGGCGAGGACTTCAGCCCCGAGAAATTTTACGGCGCCGATCTCTTCCGGTTCCCCGATGCAAACTCACCGGCCCTTCCCGAGAGCATCGCCGGTGCGGGCAACTTCGCCAACTACGGTATCCGGACCATGATCTCCGACGACTTCCTCTACCTGGGCACGGCAAACCCCATGAACCTGCTCGCCGACCTGGAAGGTGCCAATCTCGGGGGATGGGAACTCATCAAGATTTCACCGAAAGGAGACCTTGACGGCGATGGCGTCGTCACGGCGACCGATCTCCGAATTCTCCTTTCCTACCTGGAGCAGCCTGCCACGGCGGCACCCTACTGCGACCTTGACGGCGACGGCCTGATCACGAATGCCGATGCCAAGATACTGGTGGCCGACAACCCCGCCCTGGCCCGTGACCGCCGTCTGCGACGCCTCATACGATAGGCATACCGGACCATATCAAAGCAGAGGAGGGGGGATAAAAATCCCTCCTCCTTTTTTTGCCGTCATACCGGGAAAAAAATCACCCCACCTGCAAAAAAGAATGGACTAAGGAACAATTATTTTCTAATATACAGGTATTATTACTTCAGTAAGAACGTATCAAAGGATCATCATTCCCGCAAAAGGGGAATCCATGATCAGAATGGATGTTGGACCAAGTTCGATGTGATGTTTGATATGTTACATTGCCGGAGTAATCGGTCAAAAAAGCAGCCGATCCCCATAGGCTCTCAAAAAGAGTGGAAGGGAGAGCTGTTTTCATGCGTACCGGATCTTTTACACACCCCATAATCATGGCCGGGGGGCCGCGGCGACCGACTCCGCGAATTGCATGGAGGAGGTCTGCCGGAACATGTCCCTTTCGGATATGAGTGCAACACCCTTTTGAATTTGAAAAAGGTCCTCCCTGGAGGACCGGCTGAGACGAACGTTACCACCCATAGAGGATGAGAAGGAGGTTAGCATGCGAAAGTGTATACCATTTGTAGTAATTCTTGTAGCAGTTTTGACGCTCTATTGCCCCCATGCCATGGCGGACACCGTTACCGGCCCCTACGATTGGGGAATTGATGGCGTGGCAAGTACAGATCACGTCGAGGGTATTCTCCAGTTGACCCCGGCGGCGGATCA
>CAYTUH010000073.1:0-3228 GCA_964441165.1 uncultured Syntrophaceae bacterium | reverse complement strand
GCCGAGTGGGTCGGCTGGTATAACAGCGGTGCACTCGGTGAAATCCCTGATGAACCAGAGGCAAGCTGGAGCTGGGATCTCTGGACTTATTACTACCCGGCAAGCCGGGGACAGGATTGGGTCCAGTGCTGGGGTGTCAACCCCTGGAGCGCCGACGGCGAGTGGATCATCTACACATCGGCGATTCCATCCTATTACGAAGGTGATGGTGACTGCGGGTATTGGAATAGTGTCACGCACAATGCCATCTGTCGCATCCACCCCGACGGGACAGGCTACGAGCAGCTCACCTCCAACAACAAGGGAGAAACTCAGGGAAGCTTCCTCGGCCCCGACAACAACACCATCGTCTTTAACCGCGGATCGCGTCTCTACAAGAAGGACCTCACTTCGGGCGCGGAAACGGACCTGACGGAAACCCACCGTGATGAAGCGGGCATCCTCCACGGAGACTGGGCCGAGGAGGAAGGAGAATTCGAAAAGACAAAATCCTGTGAAGTAACCACGGAAACCGACCTCAAGGCATTAGAGGATGGGGATGGCGGCCAGCCCGCCGAAGGGCACCCTCTTCCCAGCCCCGACGGCTCGAAGATCGCCTTCCATCGCCAGGGAACGGTCTGGGTCATGGACGCCGACGGCACCAACGCCACCTACGTGGCGGGAAAACGGGTCGATATCCCTGTCAACAGCAACCTTCAATTCCTGCCCAACGGAAGCGGCGGATTCACCATGTCGGTTCCCGAGACCTTCACATGGGAAGCCAACAAGGGCGCACCCTTGGATATCTGTTGCGGCCAGACTCCGGAAGCTGACATCTCCTTCGAAAATTTCACTTTCCCCTTCGCCGGTAAAACATACGGGGCGGCGCCGGCACTCGATGCAAAGGCGTTTTTCGCACCTGCCGGCATGGGAGTTCTTTATGTCTCCACCAACGGGCACGTCAGCCTTGGGGGAAGCAATTTTGTCGCCGACTACTACTGCAACTGCGGCGGTCCCGACAAGCTCCTCAATGGTCAGTACCCCCGGATCGCCCCCTTCTGGACGCACCTTGCACGGCAGCTCCATATAAATTTTGAGGATTGTGAGTACTGTGGCGACGGCAGTTTTGATCCTGAGACTGATTGTCCCGACTACGCCGTCTATGTGAACGCCTTTGACGGGGAGACGGCGGTTCCCATCGTAACCTATAGCGATGGGGAAGGCTGCAGCAGTCGTTATGATGGAACGGATTGGGTTTATTCATGCGCCTGCGATTACGAGTATTTTGATTCTTTCGACGTCGGAGAAGGCAACACCATCGACCGCATCGTCATTACCTGGTGGAATCTGAAGCTCGTCGACAACGACAAGCGTCTCTCTGTCCAGCTCCAGCTCTTTAACGACGGTCGCATCCTCATGGGCTACAAGTTCGACGGGACCGACGACTATGAGATCAACAGCCTGAAGAAGGTCCTCGTCGGCGTGAGCCCCGGGCATCCCAGCTACGAGACCTTCAGCAAAGAAGATCCCGCGACCTGGATCACCGATCCCGTCAATCCCGCGGGCATCGACATTACCGCCGTCACCGCCGGAGGCGCCACTTACGACAGCGACACCCAGGCGAGCGTCTACGAGCTCTTCTACAAGGTGCACGGCGCCAACAAGTACACCTGGAACCCCGACAGTGAGTGGCTCACCTTCAACGGAAGCGCGGGGTGCGCCGTCTTCACCGACATCTTTGAAGGTGCTAACGACGACAATGATGGTGATGGTTGCCCCGGCGGCAAGCAGCGTATCTTCAAGGTGCAGGCCGACGGCTACGGTCTGACCATGCTCTCCGACCTGGGCGAAACCGGCGTCTATGAAAACAACTGGCCCGTCTGGAGTCCCGACGGCAACTGGATCGCCTACCACTACCACGACTTCGGCCCCGACGGAAGCAGGCACAACGCGGATGATGTCAAAGCCATCAAGCTTATGCTCACCGACGGAAGCGGCAAGAAAGTGATCGCCGCGCAGGGTGACTTCTATGGGGTCTGCGGTCCCTCCACATGGAGTCCCGACTCCCAGTGGATCGCCTTTAAACGGAGTACGGAAGATGGCTACTCTATCTTCATGGTCAATGTCAACACCGGTGAGGAGGTCCGGCTCACCACGGGCTACGAAGACTCCCGCCTCTGGTGGAGCCCCGTGAATGGAGAGATCCTCTTCAGAGACGATGACTGGGGAGCCATCCGTGACGGCGGCGCCGACAACGACGATCTGCTCCTGCTCACGCTCAAACAGGCGTTACGCGGGGACGTGAACGGCGACGGCGTGGTAGACGCGACCGATCTCTATATGCTCCTCGCACTGTTGGGCCAGGCGTCGCCGGGTTCGCAGTACGACCTGGATGGTGACGGCGTAATCACCGTCGCCGACGTGAAGCTCCTCGTCGCCGAGAATCCAGCACTCGCCCGCGATCGGCGCCTGAGAAGACTGATCAGGTAATAACGACACTAACCGGCACATCCTATCCTGTGTGTGACCGGCAACCGGTACGAAAGCCGCCGTATGTCCCCGTGATGTACGGCGGCTTTTTCATGACGAAAAAGTTTCGAGTTAAAAAAGCTGTCAGCTGTCAGCCGTTAGCGAAAAACTACAAAAACTCCAAATTCCTATCACACGACAAAAGTTGTCATTCCGGAATCCGCGTCAGCGGATATCCGGAATCCATTACGTGGATTCCCGCGTTCGCGGGAATAATAATCTTTTGTAGCATGCCGATTTATCGGCGTTTTCAGGTAACGACACACGATCCCCTGCGCTTATCAGCGCAAGGCCTGATGAATCAGGCAGCTACATCTCAGCTCTCAGCATTCTGCTGTCAGCCGTCAGCAAAAACTGTAAAACCATTAAAAAACAGATTGCCACGACCGCCGAGGGCGCTCTCGCAATGACCACGTACCCTGTAGTCCTCGACACTCGAAACCCGAAGCTCGAAACTCTTTTCCTCTGTGCCTGTCTTCGTCACTTTGGAACTCTGTTCCTCTGCCACTCTCGCACAATTTATTTCAAGAATTTAGGTTTCTTATAACTGACAGCTGATGGCTGACCGCTGAAAGCTGTTACTTCAATCCCTCAATCCTTAATCCATTGATCCTGATAATAGCAGTCAGCATTCTGCACAAAACGAAGCAAACCGAAATGCTCCCGCAAGATTCAGATATGTCATTCCGGAATTCCAAAAATTCTGGATTCCCGCATCCG
>CAYTUH010000072.1:0-9413 GCA_964441165.1 uncultured Syntrophaceae bacterium | reverse complement strand
AAGCCCATGCACGGGTGGGGATCCCGGTGACGCATTTCTCCCTGCTGGTCCTGGTGGCATGGATTGCCCTGTAGAGGGTCGCCCCGCTACTTGACAAATTACGCAGGCTGGGGCAGCATGGTGCATCAACGGGGAGGTAGTGTCGTGAGCGAATATGGATGGAACGAAGAGGCACAGGAATATGATGCCCTGATGTCACCCCTCGAATTCAAGGTGCTTGCCGTCGTGGTTCAGGAATTCAGCAGGTTCCATGGGGGACGACCGGCAAAGGTGATTGACTTCTGCTGCGGTACGGGGCTGGTGGCCGGCATGCTCGGCGAAATGCCGGGCATTGCCTATACCGGTATCGATCTGTATCACCCCTTTCTTGCGGCGGCGCGGGAAAGAATGAATCACAGGAGAAACTTCAGCTTCATCGAGGCCGACGTGCGGACCTACCGCGGCGATGCACCCTTCGATGCGGCGCTGATGACCTTCGGTTATCATCATCTCGAAGATCCCTTCAAGCCGCCCTTCCTTGAACATGTTCACGGACTCCTCCGTGAGGGCGGCCTCTTCGTCATGGGCGACTATGTCATCCCGCCCTATGAAGGTGAGGAAGCATTCAGAAAGGCCAATACCGACTTCTACGCGCGGCGTCTCTCCTATCTGCGGGAGCATGATCTCGTTTCCGACGAGTATGTGGCAGCTTTCGGAGAGTTCTGCAACAGTTCGGTAGACCACGAAGAATTCAAGGTCGATTACCGCCGCATTACAGACGCCTTCGAGAAGAGCGGATTTCTGAAGGTAAAGGAAATCAAGACATGGCCCGATGTCGATCTGTACGGTCATGAACTGGTGGGTGATTTTGTCTTCGTCTTCAGGAGAGGATGACCCTTCACCTCACATCCCGGAATTGCAACAACATCAACATTGATGACATCCGTCAATACCTGCTTCAAAAAAAAGGCGTTCTGGAAGACCGGCCCTTCGGTCCCGAATACCTGGTCTACAAGGTCGGGGGGAAGATGTTCGCCCTCCTGGCGGTGATGCTCGATCCGCTGCGGATAAACCTGAAGTGCGATCCCGGAGACGCCCTGATGTTCAGGGATATCTACCCCGCCGTGCGGCCCGGCTACCATATGAACAAGCGCCACTGGAACACGGTGATCCTTGACGGGACGCTGCCCGAAGAACTGGTTCGCGCCATGATCGACGATTCCTACGACCTGGTCGTCGGAGGACTGCCAAAGGCGGTTCGGGAGAAACTCCCTCGATGAATGGTGGCGGAAGGCAGTCCGCGCAGGCGACAACCTGAAGCAGTCTCACGTTGATAAATTAATGATATCTAATGGTTGATATGTAAATTCAAGAATGAGGATGCGACCCCACATGTAATCCGCAGCATGTCTTGAATAAAGAATTGACACGGACGGATACAATCTGTCAACGCTTTACCGGCAATCCTGCCATTACGGGCGCATGACGCAGGGTTGATGGGGTATGGGGTGGTTCACCTTTCATTGCGGGACACCTTCGCGGGAGGCGTGATGCGGATAGAGTCATACAAAATGGTAGGTATGGGGCACCATAATCAACAGAAATGTTCTCTCTATGAATGATTCGGAAGGGTGTCACAGGAGGAACTATTCAATAATATTGTAAATATGAAAATTGGTACGGCTTTTGCTCTGTTCAGCCGGGAGAGGTGAAGATTTTGCTGAAATATCTCAGACAATGAGAACCCGATATCCAATTAAAGGAGAGAATTATGGATGTGACAGAAATTTTTGGTGCGAATGTTTTTAATAATAAGGTGATGAAGCAGCGCCTGCCCAAGGATGTCTGCAAGGCCCTGATGGAAACGATTGAAAAGGGCACTCCGCTGCGTCCCGACATTGCCGATGTGGTTGCCAACGCCATGAAGGATTGGGCGATTGAGAAGGGTGCAACTCACTATACCCACTGGTTTCAGCCGCTGACCGGATTCACCGCCGAGAAGCACGACTCCTTCATCGCTGCGGGCGCCGACGGCGGCAGTGCCCTGGAATTTTCCGGCAAACAGTTGATCCAGGGTGAACCGGATGCTTCGTCCTTCCCCAGTGGCGGGTTGCGCGCCACCTTCGAGGCCAGAGGCTACACGGCCTGGGACTGCACTTCCCCCGCATTTTTAAAGACCGACGAATGCGGCAATGTGACCCTGACCATTCCGACGGCCTTCTATTCCTATCACGGAGAGGCCCTCGACAAAAAGACACCCCTCCTGCGGTCCATGGCGGCCGTCTCCAGACAGGCCCTGCGGGTGTTACGGGCCATGGGGAATACCACCGCCACCAAGGTTATCTCCACGGTGGGGCCCGAGCAGGAATACTTTCTGGTGGACAGAAATCTTTACCAGGAGAGAATAGACCTGATGCTGACCGGCAGGACGATCTTCGGTGCCGCTCCGCCCAAGGGACAGGAGCTGGACGACCAGTATTTCGGTGCCATCAAGGACAGGGTTGCCAATTACATGAGGGACCTGAACAGGGAACTCTGGAAGATGGGCATTACCTCCAAAACCCAGCATAACGAGGTTGCGCCGGCGCAGTACGAGATGGCCCCCATTTATGCAACCACGAACATTGCCACCGACCACAACCAGCTGGTCATGGAGACCATGCAGAAGGTTGCGCTTCGGCACGGCCTGATCTGCCTGCTCCACGAAAAACCCTATGCCGGCATCAATGGCTCGGGCAAGCACAACAACTGGTCTCTTTCCACGAGCGACGGCGTCAATCTGCTGAACCCGGGGCAAACGGCCGGCGATAATGTCCAGTTCCTCATTTTCCTGAGCGCGCTGATCAAGGCCGTGGATACCCATGCCGACATCCTGAGGGCCACCTGCGCCAGCGCCGGGAACGATCACCGTCTGGGCGCCAATGAGGCCCCCCCTGCCATTATTTCCATCTTCATGGGGGAGGAGCTGACGGAGATCCTGGAGAATCTTTCAAAAGGCCGGAAAGCCTCCTCGAAAGACGCACAGTTTCTTCATGTCGGTGTCGATACGCTTCCCGCGATTCCGAAGGACAATACCGATCGCAACCGAACCTCACCCTTTGCCTTTACGGGGGACAAGTTCGAGTTCCGGATGGTCGGTTCGGCCCAGTCGATCGCCGGAGTAAATGTGGCGTTGAACACCATCGCCGCCGAAGCCCTCGACGAGATCGCCACCCGCCTTGAAAAGGCCGGTGACAAGAACGCCGAAGTGGCAGCGATCATCCGGGACATCTTCAAGAAGCACAGCAGGATCCTCTTCAACGGTAACAACTATTCCGACGCCTGGGTGAAAGAAGCCGCAAAGCGGGGCCTGCCGAACGTGCGCAACGCCGTGGACAGCCTGAAGGCCTTTGTGACCCCGAAAGCCATCGAGCTCTTCGAGAAGTATGAGGTCCTTTCGCACAAGGAGCTGCATTCCCGCTACGAGATCTATGTGGAGATCTATGCCAAGCAGATCAACATCGAAGCGATGACGGCCATCGACATGGTCAAGAAGCAGTTCCTGCCCGCAGGGATTGAATATGGGGCCTTCCTGGCCGATTCCGTCTCGAGCTTCCAGGCTGCAGGGGTGTCCGCTCCCGTCCAGGAAGAACTCCTGAAGAAAGTCAGCGCTTCACTGGCCGCTGCCTACAAAAACCTGACGACGCTGGAAGGGGCGGTGGCAAAGGCCCAGAAGACTGACGATACCGTGAAAAAAGCCGAAGTCTACCGGGATAAAGTCGTTCCGGTCATGCAGGTCCTGCGCGGCAATATCGACGTCCTGGAAATGATGGTGCCCGCGGATATGTGGCCCGTACCGACCTACACCGATCTGCTCTTCAAACTATAGACGGCGTTCACTGCGTTTTGTCAAAAGGGCCGGTTTTCCGAAACCGGCCCTTTTTTATTTTAAACATCGTGCCCGCCGCCTGGATCTTCCGGGTGGAAAAGATCTGTGCACCCATGTCCCGGGGTCGAAGGAAGAATGCCCCGTTATCATATACTGTTCGAAAGGCTGCTTCTCTCGCAACGGGGAGATCTCTTCTTCCTTGACCGCACGTTGTATTGACGCCCCACTCCTGTTCTAAGTTGCAGGGATGATTTCACATTGATGTCTGCACTCATGACTTTTCTTTTGACATTGTTCAGTTCCTTAAGTAATCTCTGAACAGGGTATCGGGTTTTTGTCTGCACACTGAGAGCTGACCGTACGTACATGAAAATTTTATTAATGAACATGCTTTCACTATGCAGCAGTTCATTGGAAGGGAGGTAAAAAACGGAACAAAGGTAAGAAAATTTCGGCATGAAGTATCGTACCAATTAATAGTCATGACATGGCACAGAATTACAAGGAGGGTAAGCTATGTGGATTATCAGACTTAACATGGATGATGCCACCTTCCGCCTTGAGGAATCGCCCCCATCCTATAAAAATCTCTGTGGCCGCGCAATGACATCGACTTTGGTCTCTGAAGAAGTTCCCCCACTTTGCCATCCGCTTGGTCCTCACAATAAACTCGTCTTTTCATCCGGAATCGTAACCGGTACTGATTCACCCAGTTCAGCTCGCATATCGGCGGGTGCGAAATCACCACTTACCGGAGGCATCAAGGAATCCAACGCAGGTTCAGCATGGGGCGCAGACCTTGCACGAATGCAGATCAAGGCGTTGGTGGTTGAAGGCAAACCCGAAAAGGGAAAGAAATTCTGGGGAACCTGCATCACCTGGGACCGGGCTGCCGAAAAACCGAAAGTAGAATTCTTCGATGCCACCGAATACGCCGGGAAAGATCTTTACGAGGCATTCCCAGAGATCTATGAGAGATTCGGCAAAGGCATTTCTGTCGCCGGGTGCGGCATGGCGGGTGAGCATGGATATGGCAACGCGGGAATAGCCTTTAACGATCTGGCAAAGCGTCCAAGCAGATATTCCGGTCGCGGCGGTCTGGGGTCCGTCATGGGCAGCAAGGGCCTGAAGTTTATAGTGCTCAACGGGGATGGTGCCCCGGGCGTGGAGATTGCCGACAAGGCGCTATTCGATCAAGGTCGTAAAAAGATGATCGAGGCACTGCGCACCCATGACATTACAAAGCCCAAAGGAGCCCTCAACACTTACGGAACGGCGGTGCTTACCAACATTCTCAACGAAGCGGGAGGGTTGCCTACCCACAATTTCTCCAGCGGGCGTTTCGAAGGTGCGCCAAAGATCGCCGGTGAGGCAATTTTTGAAGGAAACAAAGAACGTCTTGGGAAGGAACTCTACAACCACGCCTGCAGTCCGGGCTGTATCATTCAGTGCTCCAATACCTGGTATAAAGCCGATGGGACCGAACACGCGTCCTGCGTGGAATATGAGTCGAGCTGGGCATTAGGCGCCGACTGCGGTATCGACAACCTGGATGATATTGCGACGATGATTCAGCTTTGCAACGGATACGGACTGGATACGATAGAAACCGGCGTCGCCATCGGTGTTGCCATGGAGGCGGGCATCATTCCCTTTGGAGACAGCAAGGGCGCGATCAGATTGATCGAGGAAATGGGCACGGGTACCGGTTTCGGGCGCGTACTGGGCGGCGGTACCGAATTGGCCGGCAAAGCGCTGGGTGTGTATCGTGTGCCCGCGGTAAAGGGACAGGGAATGCCGGCCTATGAACCGCGTGCGGTGAAGGGCCTGGGCATCACCTATGCAACCAGCACGATGGGTGCTGATCATACCGCGGGATATACGGTTGCACCGGAAATTTTAGGGGTGATGGGAAAACAGGACCCCCTTTCAACGGAAGGCAAGGCGGCCTTGAGCAGGGCTTTTCAGGCAACCACCGCCTTTATCGACTCTTCGGGTCATTGCCTCTTTATCGCCTTTGCGATTCTCGATATCCCTGCCGGATACGAGGGCATGATCGAAGAGTGCAATGGAGTGCTGGGTACAAAGTGGACACAGGACGATATCGTCGCCTATGGGACGGAAGTCTTGAAGAAGGAACGGGCCTTTAATGAAGCAGCCGGTTTCGGGAAAGAAGCTGACCGCATGCCGGAGTTCATGACCTTTGAACCGCTGCCGCCCCACAATGTCGTCTTTGATGTATCGGAAAGCGACCTTGACTCGGTATATGGCGAACTGTAAATCGTTGAGGAGCCGGGCAGGGAAACCACCCCTGTCCAGCTCTTCACTATGCGAGGACTATGCGGGTTGTCGTGAGAGTATATGCGACATTATGTCGTTACGTTCCCGGGATTTCCGCCGGTACTCCGATCGAGATTGAATTGCCCGATGGCGCCGTGGTGGCAGACTTGATCGAGCGGCTGGAAATACCCCCACGAGAAGTGAAGATCGCCTTTGTCAACGGGCGGACCCGGCCGATGGACTGGCTTCTGAACGCGGGAGATGAAGCAGGCATTTTCCCGCCGATCGGGGGAGGGTAGCCTATGGAAACCATAACGGTCGATGTCTGGTTGTACGGTGATCTGGCGCGGTTCGGGGGGAAAGATTCTCGGGGCAGTCATGCTCATGTATCGCTGAGCCTTCCCGCGGGCACTACCGTGGGTGACCTGCTGGAGAAATTGGGCATGAACACGGAAGAACGGGGCATCACCTTTATCAATGGCACATTGAGCGCCATGCCCGGGATTCAGCCGGACATGATACTCCCTCTGCACAATGAAGACCGCGTAGCCTTTTTCCACCGGCGAAGTATGTGGCCGTTCCAGTACCGACAGGGTGCGTCCATGACGGAAGAAATGAGAGATGAATTGGACAGACAGAAAGATTACGGTTTGTACCATACCTATAAAAAGTAATGTACCCGGAGCAGTCAGTTAAAGACAGCTATGCAACCCACCCTTACCGAGGATGAAATTCGCCGTTACAGCCGCACGATAACCCTCCCGGAGGTGGGCCCGGAAGGACAGCGCAGGTTGAAGGCGGCGTCGGTCCTCCTTGTCGGTGTCGGGGGACTCGGTTCGCCCGTCGCCATGTATCTCGCCGCGGCGGGCGTCGGGCGCATCGGCATTGCAGACCCCGAACAGATCGACATCACCAATCTTCAGCGGCAGGTAATTCATGATACGGACATGATTGGCCGGCTCAAGGTCGACTCCGCCCGGGAAAAGATGCTTCGACTCAACCCGCATATCCGCGTGGATACCTATGCCGCCGAATTCAATTCCGAAAACGCGGAAAAGATTGCCGGGGGTTATGAAATCCTTGTCGATGGAACCGATAATTTTCCTACGCGCTACTTGATCAATGATCTCTGTGTGCAGACAGGCAAAGCCTATATCTATGGATCGGTCTATCGATTTGAAGGACAGGTCAGTGTCTTCGATGCGCGAAAGGGGCCCTGCTACCGGTGTTTATTTTCTGAACCACCTCCTCCGGATTTGATCGTCAGCACCGCCGATGCCGGCGTCTTCAGTGCCTTACCCGGAACGGTGGGAACGATAGAGGCCTCTCAGGCGCTCACGCTCATTCTCGGTATTGGTGAGCCGCTGATTGGAAAACTGCTCCTCTATGATGCACTGAAAATAAATTTTCAGACAGTCCTGGTAGACAAGAACCCCGATTGCGCCGTCTGCGGTAAAAAGGCTGCCATCATCCGCTGAGTCGACCAGGCACATCGGGACCACCGGAACCGTTGGAAACCTTCCGTCATGGTGTCGATGGCTTTCAAGATCAAAGGGAGCCACCGTGAAGGGGCGACACCAAATGTTGTCCCAATACGGAAAAAAGATGTCAGAGGAATCAAAATATTATAAAACAACCGGAAAGGAACGCCCCAATCTTCAAACTTTATTGATGCTCAACCCGCAGGTGATTCACTCGATGGCAATAATTGCTGTAGAACTAATCTGAATACTAAATTACCTGGAGAAATTATATGTTAGAGAGGCGAATTGAGTGGGAAGGCGGCATGAACGGCCATCTGACTATTGCATCGGATGATCCGGTTTCTATTCAAAGGTGCCGTGAATTAGTCGAATATCTTTACGAGAACTGTATTTCTGATAATGGTATCCATTTTGAACCTGAAGAGATTGAGATTATGGGCGCCATCGCGCTGTTTATGGCGATTCGGGAACAGCTTCCCTATAAAAGAGGATATGTCTTGTGTGATGCTGTTTTAAGGCTTGGCGGTATAAGTATTCTGGGCGGATACGATTTTATTTCGTTCAGCTCCCCGGTATATGATTTGTCATGCTTGGAAGTAAGTATGAGTTTTTCGAAGGGGTGTAGAAGACTCACAAATTATTTGTATCCGATTCAGGCAGAATCCCAATATGCTTTGAGGTGTGTTGCTTTTGAGTATGTTGAAGGCCTGCTTGAATAAGGGGACTCCCATATGGAAAAACGGAGGACAAGCCCTGCTTTTTTACCAGGTGCTTCCATTAAATACAATGTGGACGAAAACATGAGGCCAAATCACCCGTTGACCTATGACGGCGGGAATCAAGGTGCATTATTTATTGACCAGGCATTCCGCCATCCATCCGGCCAGCCGCACCCATCCCTCAACAACACTTGAATCCACAAAGCCCGCCTGCACTCAAGAATAATGTTGTCAGATCCGGGAATCCGTATTATGACTCCGGCAGTTAAACAATCCAATATCATGCGGGATTAACAAAGAGGCGGGAGTGACCGTGTATGAATGAGACCGATCTCCTCCGGCAGGATAATCATCGCTGCTCACGGCCAGCGGGCGATGGGACAATCCGGCGATGGTGAACACAATGAAGAGGAGTATTCCATGAATTCCGGCAGCAATGAATCGGGGACCCCCGTCTGTCCCGATTATCACTACCTGTTGAAACTGGCCCGGACAATAATGCCCTGGGGAAGATATGCGGGCCGGCATCTTGTGGATCTCCCCGAATCCTATGTCATCTGGCTTTCCCGCACCGGCTTTCCCAAAGGCGAACTGGGCGACATGCTTCGCACGGTCTATGAAATAAAAACGAACGGGCTGGAATATCTCTTTGAATCACTTAAGGGATAGTAGGAGATCGACGTGTTTCAACGACCCGGCGCATTGTCCCGGCTACGGGTTTTTCTCATGTAAAAAAAAAGAGGCCTGTCGGGGCCTTGAATTTTATTGTGTGATTCATCCATCATGGAATGTCCACTCGGAACTGAATTTTCCGGAGCACTCTATTATGTCATCTCCGGGTAATCGAATGCATGGGATGTACCATGATGGCATCGACCGCTTGGCCCGACGAAGAGATATTTTCATGGGGCTGTTCCGGAGGAAGAAAAAAGAGATGAAAATCCTCTGGCAATTAAAAGTGTGCGTGATAAAATATGGGCCGTACAGCACATAAGGGAAAAACCGGACAGGAGGGACGGCCGGTTCAATGCGTGAAGATACTCGTAGAGTAAGTCTTTGCGGTGACGCGGCACCATTCATTTC
>CAYTUH010000071.1:0-9470 GCA_964441165.1 uncultured Syntrophaceae bacterium | reverse complement strand
CGCCAGATCATCGACTGAGGCGCCGATCTGCGTGTAGGTGCAGAAGCCCGCCGTTTCGGTAAGCCCCAGGCCCGTCCCGATAGAGGGGGCCATCTTCTGCATCTTTTCGAGGAATTCCCGCGATACGGCCTGACCGCCGTAGATGGCGAAGCGCAGGCTCGAAAGATCGTATTTTTCGTAGTCGGGAAGTCGCCACTCCATGTTGTAGAGTGCCGGTATCTGTCCCAGCATGGTGACCCCGTGTTTCTGTATGGCGTCGAGACTCTTGACGGGATCGAATATATGAAGGATGATCGCCGTCCCACCCCCGAAGATGATCGTGGCGAGCTGCTCCGTCACGCACCCCACATGAGAGGGAGGCAGGTTGACGAGCATCCGGTCACGTTCGTCTCCCTCGAAGGCGACGGCAAGGGAAATATTCTGCATGAGGATATTTTCGTGACAAATCAGCGCCGGTTTGGGCGACCCAGTTGACCCGGTGGTGAAGATGATGAGGCAGGCATGCCTCTTGTTCACCCTGCTCCGGGCCTTTTTCACCGCACCGGTCAGTTTGCTCATGAGGAACACCCGCTTGATGTCCTTCGTAAACTCCATGATGCCGACGGCACCTTCCATGATCAGATCCTTTTCAAGCTGAAACTGGATCCAGTATTTCACGAAGGGGGATGACGCCATGACCTCGCCGATGAGCGGTCTGAAATCGACCAGGGGGGTCTTTCCGAGAAAGAAAAAGGCTTTCGGCCGCATCTTGTCCAGGCAGTACTGAATCTCTCCGCTCTTGAGGCGCAGGTCGAGGGGCGCGATGATGATTCCCGTTCGCCAGCAGGCGTACATGAGGTAGATATGCTCCTTCAGGAGCGGCAGCGAGGTGGCCACCACATCTCCCTTTTTGAGCCCCACCGAAAGAAGCTTGGCCGCAAAGGCCGACACGGCGGTGTCAAACTGTTTCCAGGTAATTTTCTCTCCCGTATCGTGATCGATGATGGCGATTGTCTTCGGTTTTTCTACTGCATGGCGGGTAACATAATCGGCCATGTTGGGAAGAAGATTCCTGTACTCTTCCATACACCGAACCCTTTTTTCACTGTCCATAAATAGTCCCCCTCTGTTCCTGCATGTATAGAGAAATAAAAAAATGCCGCCCGTCGCAGGGCATGTTGCTGAAGACTGGTCGTTTTTTGGCGCAAGGAAATTAATGCCCGAAAAAGGGAACTTTGTCAATTGTTCCCTGCGGTATCACGGAGGATCATCGCGTGTTGACAAAGTTTCACTGGAAAGGAGGAGAAAGAAAGGGTATGCAGTCAATCTATCCATATTCCTCAATGAATCACGGAAAGGAGACGATGCCATGAAATCATACCGGGAAGAACTCTGGTTCGACATCCCCACGAGAAGGGCATTCCTCAATATCACGCCGCAGATCGAGGAATGCCTCCGCAGGAGCGGCATCATGGAAGGGCTGGTGCTGGTCAACGCGATGCACATCACCGCGTCGGTCTTTATCAATGACGACGAATCGGGACTCCACCAGGACTATGAGCGATGGCTCGAAGAACTGGCGCCCCATGAACCGCTGTCACGCTATCGGCACAACAGAACCGGGGAAGACAACGGCGACGCCCATCTGAAGCGGCAGGTCATGGGGCGCGAGATAGTGGCGGCCGTGACCGGCGGAAGGCTGGATTTCGGGCCCTGGGAACAGATATTCTACGGCGAGTTCGACGGACGGCGCAGGAAACGGGTGCTGGTCAAGATCATCGGGGAGTGATCAGGGATATCGAGGCCCTGCCGGAATCGAACCCTACCGATGAGGGCGGACCGCAGGACCCTCAGAGGATTGTCCTTTTCCCGTTGTACCGTTCCGTATCGTAATGTTTCTCGATATCGACAAGTTTCAGCCGGTCGATGATTTCCTTGAGGGGTACCGAGGTGATTTCTCCGTGTGAGAGGCTGACCATCCTCCCGAAATCCTCATTGAGTATCATGTCGACGGCCGCGATGCCGAATCGCCTGGCCATAAGCCGGTCGCGGGCCGACGGGACGCCCCCGCGCTGAAGGTGGCTCAAGATCACGTACCGTGCATCGAGGCCCGTCTTCCGCCCGATCTCGTCGGCCACATAGGCCGCGATGCCACCGAGTGAGCGATGCCCGAAGTCGTCGATCCTGCCGTCCTTGACGAATTCCCCCATACCCTCCGGCCTGGCGCCTTCGGAAACGACGATGATGCTGTACTGAATCTCACGCCCCTGCCGTTCCCGGAGAAGTTCACAGACACGATCCATGCTGAAGGGAAATTCGGGGATGAGGATGATATAGGCGCCGCTTGATTCTCCGCCGTTGAGAGCGAGCCAGCCCGCGTGGCGCCCCATGGTCTCCACCACAAAAATCCTGCTGTGGGACCCCGCCGTGGTCCGGAGACGGTCGATCTCCTCCGTTATGATATTCAAGGCGGAATCGAAACCCAGGGAATAGTCCGTTCCCAGGAGATCGCTGTCAATCGTTTTCGGAATGCCCACCGTCCTGATCCCCTGCTTGTGGAGCCTGTAGCAGACGCCAAGAGTGTCCTCGCCGCCGATGGCTACGATCACGTCGATGCCGAGTTTCCCGATATTCTCGATGACCTTCCGGGAGCGGTCGTTCTTCGGATTGTAGGGATTGGTACGCGATGTTCCCAGGTTGGTCCCGCCATGGCGATCCCAGGTTCGAACAATTTCCTCATTCAGGTCTTTCACATAGCGTACCCGGCTGACAGGATCGTCGGGATCGACCTCGATGAGTCCCCTCCATCCCTCAAGAATTCCCATGACGGTGAATCGCTCGTCCCGTTTTTCGCTGAGACAGGGATCGAGGGCCGTCTTCGTCACCCATTTGATGGCGCCGTTCAATCCGGGACAATCGCCCCCGCCGGTCAGCACGGCTATCTTTATCGGCATGGATGGTTCCCTCTTATTCTATATAGCTGAGACTCTCCTTTTCCAGATAGGTAAAATCTATCTGATCGTCGCGGTAGGGGAGCGATTCCCTGATCTGTTCCGGGATGCTCCCCCATCTCGCTTCAAACTCCTTCAGAAATTCACGCCGCCCCTTCAGAAAATTCGCCACTTTCCGCTTCAGCAGTTCACTATCTCTGAACATGGGATAGGAGTTCATGAGGTCCATGTTCGACCGGTCGCTTTTGATCGGGTGGTGGTACCCCAGGTGGTCCGGCTCCGAGCCGAACCGCAGCTGCAACCGCAGCATGTCGCTGTACGTGGCCAGCGACTGACGCAGCGACACCTTCATCTCGTGCTCTCCCATGCTTCCCGTGTTCGCCAGGTAGCACTTGATCCGGTTCCGCTTGATGATATCGTAAAAGAGCAGGGCGTGCTCCAGGCGGTCACCCGTCAGAAAGGGGTCCAGAAAGACCACCCGCTTGAAGGTCCCCGCCTCATCGGGATTCCCTCCCGTGCTCTCAATCGATTCACCGTAGATAAACTGCATCGTCGCCTGCTCCGGCGTCATCTTCGATATCACGTTCGCCAGGGGGTTCCGCGTCAGCATGACGATATAGTCCACCCTGTCCGCACGAAGGCCCTTGCTCGCCAACCCAAGGTTGTCGCGGCGGATCACCGCACGGCCGTTTCCCGTCTTGCTCGTGTCCATGAAATCCGGCATGTAGGGGTAGCGTGAAATGGCCACATTTTCCAGGTAGGTGTCCGCGCTCAGCGCCGCCCGCAGTATCTCAGGCTGCTCCTTGTCCAGTCCTTCCGTCTTGATATAGACCCCGCCCATTTCGAAGGCGGCATAGCTCCCGTCGTAGCCCAGCGTTCCCCCGTCGTCGCCGATCATCTCCGAGGTCTCCCGCGGCAGCTTCGCCAGCTTCCGGCACAAGGTGGTGGTCTTCCCCGTCGCTGTCAGTCCCGATACTCCCGTGATCCGCTCCTGAAGCTCCGGCCGCTCCGCTTCCAGATCGTATATCCAGAGATGGTCACGCCGCGCACCCAGGTGCAGAAATATCCCCTGCCGGTCGATGACCTTCACACGCCAGCTCTCAAACTGGAAGATGCCCTTCTTGGCCTCGCCCAGGTAGGTGGTGTTCCGGCATATCTTCACCTGCTCCCCCCGCTTCTCACCCATCCAGAGGCACACCGTGACATCTTTCTCCAGAAGCTTCCGGAACTTGTTCTGTTCGAAAGCCTCGTCGGTAAAAAAGACGATTGTGTAGGTCGGCTCGTCCACCACCCCCGCGGCCGGCGTATCCTCGAAAAGCAGCTTCACGCCATAGGCAATCTGGGCGAACTGCTCCGGCATGATGAACCGCGCCGTCACTCCGTCACGGCCGTCGCCGATGATCGTGTCGAGAGAAATGATGCGGTCCTCTTTCAGGTATTCCACGGCCTGCAAAGCCAGCCGCTCCTCATCCTCGCCGAAGGGGTGGTCGATACTGTTTCTCGTGTGAGGGGCCGATCGCGACATGGGTTCCGAATCGGCCGCCACGGAGCCCAGGTTGGTCTGGATAACGCCTTCCTGCTGAAGGGCGATCTCTTTCAACTCGCCAAGAGTCTTTCCTTCTATCAATCGTTTCTCGCGCTTTGCCGCCCTGTATATCTCCACTGCCGCCTTTTTGAAGTAATTACCCATAACACCCCCACATTTCGTATTTAAAGGTTTGTAATATATTGTAATTCTTAGATTGTGTCAAGAAATACCGATGGAATGAAATACCGTCTCGAGTTTCAAGTTCAACATTTAAAGTTACCCTCCCTGCGTGGTTTTTTTACTTTGTCACGTTGTCACTGTTTTTCTCTCTGCCCCTGTACCTGTCCTTACCCCTTCAATCCTCAATCCGTTAATCGTCAATAACTCAGGAACATTATCTCATTGACTCACCAGACCTTTTTTCTTATACTTTCCTCACGAAAACGCAGATTCTTATCGGAACCGGACAGAAGAATCAGGAGATTACTCCTGTTGCCATGCGCCGCGTTACCTATTCAGGTCTCCGACACCCACCCTGCACCGGGAAAACTCTCTTCTCCCACATACAACACCGAAACAAGCAGTTACCGCGGGCATCCAACGGAACTGTCCTGTATGCATTGCCTCCGAAAGGGGCTGAACAAGAGAGGTGGGGTTTACTTTTCTCAAAAAGGAGGGTTTGGCATGAGCGATGTATACGCAGAAAAACCATGGCTGAAGAATTACGACAGGCACGTTTCACCGACGCTCACCTATGAGGAAAAGACGTTTGCAGAGAAGTTCCAGGAAATTGTGGGCAAATACCCGAGCAAGACGGCACTGATCTATATGGGAAAGGAGATCACCTACCGCGATCTCGATGAACTCTCCAACCAGCTTGCCCGGTATTTCATTTCAATCGGCCTCAAGCCGGATGATGTGGTGGGACTCCACATGCCCAACATTCCCGCCAACTACATCAGCATCATTGCCGCCCAGAAAGCGGGATGCGTCTCCACCGGGCTGAGTCCCCTGCTTACCCCCAGTGAGATGGAGCATCAGTTGAACGACTCGGGGGCCAAGGTGATCATGACCGTGGACATCCTCTTCGAAAAGATCGCGGAAGTAGCGGACAGGACAAATTTCTCAACCGTCGTCGTCTCCGAAATCGCCGATTTCCTTCCGGGCATCAAGCGCGTCCTCGGGAAACTTCTCAAGAAGATCCCCACGGCCGAGGTGAAACCGCTGGCAGGGAGATCCGTGAAAAGATTCCTCGATGTCATCGGGGATATGCCGAAGGATCCCGTCGCCATGAAGAGGAGCATGGACGACATGATCTTCATGATGTACACCGGGGGCACCACCGGCCCCGCAAAAGGGGCCGTGCTTACCCAGCGGAGCGTCATGTCAAACCGTGGGCAAACTCTCGCCTGGCTTGATATCAAGCCGGAATTTTTTGCACTTTCCGCATTCCCGCTCTTCCATATTGCAGGCCTTTTTTTCGGGAGCTGCTGTCTTACCGTCGGGGCAACCCAGATCTGCGTACCGAATCCGCGCGATACGCACTTCATCATCAACATGATGAAGACCTACACACCCACGGCGGTGGTAAATGTACCCACGGTCTTTTTCGAATTGATGAAAAAGCCCGAGTTCAAAAAACTCGATCTGAGTAAACTCCAGTGGTGCCTGAGCGCGGCGGCGCCGTTCCCCCCCGAGCACATTGGTGAACTCGAAAGCATCATCGGAAAGGGCAATTTCATTGAGCTGTACGGAATGACGGAAACATCACCGGTGACGTGCTGCAATCCCCGGTATGGAAAGAAGAAACCGAGTTCCATCGGCATGCCCCTGTCCGACACGGAGTTCAAACTCATAGATCCCGGGACGGGTCAGCCGGCAAAACCGGGAGAGCCCGGCGAGATCGCCATCCGCGGGCCCCAGATCATGCGGGGGTACTACAACCGGCCTGAGGAGACGGCCAATGCCGTAAGGGACGGCTGGATGTTTACCGGAGACGTGGCCAGGATGGATGAGGACGGGTACTTTTATATCGTAGACCGGGTAAAGGACATGGTCATTGTCTCGGGGTTCAAGGTCTTCACCCGTGAACTCGATGATGTCCTCATGAAGCACCCTGATGTGGCACTTGCCGCTTCCGTGGGGATCCCCGATCCGGAAAGGCCCGGGTCCGAACGGGTGGCCGCCGCAGTGGTTTTGAAACCCGGCATTGAGAAGAACGATGCCCAGAGCGAGAAGATCATCACCTATCTGAGAGAAAAGGTGGCACCCTACAAAGTTCCGAAGGTGGTCAAGTTCATGGAAGAACTCCCCACCAGCGGTGTGGGCAAAGTGCTGAAACGGGAACTCAAGAAGAAAATGGTGTAACAGGGGCGCCGATAAATCGGCAGGCTACAAAAGAAAGTTTCGGGTTTCGAGTTTCAAGTTACCCCCCCTGCGGGGGGAGAGGCCTTTAGTGCTCAGATACGTTGGTACTCTGTCACTTTACTACTGCTTTTCTTTGTGCCCCTGTGCCTCAGTGCCTTTGCGCCTGTTCTAACTCAGGTACTTTGGGACTCTGCGACTTTGCCACTGCTTTTCTCTGTGCCTGTCGTTAATCCTTCAATCCATAATCCATCAATCCCGCATTACCCCTCGTCGTTCTTCTCCAGATAATCTTTCAGGGCATCCCTCGTGCTGGAAAAGGCAATGTCGTCCCAGGGGATATGGGAGGGGAGAAAGAGTTTCGCTTCCAGGGTCTCGTCGCCGGCCCGGGGCGTGCCGTTTCTCACGAAGGCCTCGTAGACTACGATAATGACGGTCTGACGGGGGTACGAATAGATCCCCACGAGGGGACCGATTTCAACGTCGAGTTCCGTCTCCTCCCAGGTCTCCCGCGCCGCCGCATCGGGAACGCTTTCGCCTGCATCGACGAAACCGCCGGGAATCACCCATTTCCCCACCGCAGGAGGTATGGCACGCCGCACCATGAGAATTTTTCCGTCAATCTCGACGATGGTGCAGGCGGCAATCTTCGGATCGAGGTAGAGCACCTGCCTGCAATCGGCACAGACCAGCCGGTCCGGCTCTCCCTGCTTGATGTTTTCAAGGACGAGATTCCCGCCGCAGAGCGGGCAGAATCGATAGGTCTTACTTCGCTCCATCGCCTGCGTATTCCATGAAGTACCGATAGAAGGCAACCACCACCAGGGAATGGGTGATGGCGCCGTCGCTGATGAGCCGGGGAACATCCTTGAGTGGATAGGAAAGGACTTCGATGTCTTCTTTGTCGTCGAGATCCTGTTCGCCCGCGAGAATTACGTCCCGGGCGAGAAAGGTATAGCACCGGTTATTCTGTATGGCCGGATTCGGATGCACATAGCCAAGGGGAATCATCTCGCCGGCGCGGTACCCCGTCTCTTCAAGCAGTTCCCGGTGCGCCGCATCGAGGGGCGTATCGCCGGGATCAACGAGTCCGCCGGGGATTTCCAGGGTAACATCCCGCGTTCCGTGGCGATACTGACGAATCATGATGACATCATTATCGCTGGTCATGGGGATCACATTGATCCAGGCCGACGATTCGAGGACGAAGAAGTCATGCTCTCTGCCGGTCCTGGGTGACTCCGCACGGTCGGTGCGAAGCGTAAAGACCCGGTATGAGCGGTCCTGGTTGGTCTTGACTATTTTCCATGGTTTGACTGACATGGGTGAAGCTATAGTAGAAAAAGACGGGATGGGTCAAGAAATAAAGGAGGGCGGTCGGATTTACACATTACGATTATTCGGTATTGCCCTCAATTGATAATGTTATTATAGTGTAATCCACGCTGAAGAAAAAAAGATCGTCGCCGGAGTCAGTGATGTCACTCGATACATTTCTTGTCCTCGCCATTACCGCGGGCGCCGCCTTTCTCTTCGTCACCGAAAAGCTCCGTGTCGATGTGAGCGCCCTCTGCGTCCTCGCGGCGCTTCTCATCTTCCGGCTCATCCCCCCGGAACAGGCACTGTACGGTTTCGCGAATTCGGCAACGGCCACCATCGCCGCCATGTTTATAATGAGCGCGGGCCTGGTGCGAACGGGACTTGTGGAATGGATCGCCCGCCACCTCGACCGGATAGCAGGCACGGGACGGCGTCGGCTGATCGTCGTCCTCTGCATAACCGTCGCCGGGCTTTCGGCCTTTCTCGTCAACACGGCCACCGTCGCCATACTGATCCCCGTGGCGGTCATACTTGCAAAGACAAGGAATATGGCACCCTCGCGGGTGCTGATTCCCCTCTCCTTCGCGAGCCAGTTCGGGGGCGTATGCACCCTTATCGGGACCTCCACCAACATACTGGTCAATTCAATGGCTCTCTCGCGGGGACTTGCCCCCTTTTCTCTCTTCGAATTCGCCCCGCTGGGCATCCTCCTCGTCGCCATCGGCGTCATCTACCTGGCCCTCTTTTCAAATCTGCTGATACCGAAGAGAAAGGGCTCCGACGAACAGATCGACAAGTACCGTCTCGCCGACTACCTTGCCGAGATGAAAATCGCCGAAGGGTCACCGCTGGCAGGGACATGCTGGTGCGATATGGACCGGCAGAAGCTTAACTCCATCGACCTGATAAAAATAATCCGAAAGGGGGAGGCAACCTGGCGGGCCTCGGCCACCACGATGCAGGAGGGCGATTACCTGCTCCTCCACGGAAATGCCGACGACCTGATGAGAATGAAGGACGCCTACAGGCTCGAAACCACGGCGGACACCGTCATCGGTGACAGGGAACTCCAGTCGGACGAGATCATGCTGATCGAGGCTCTGGTACCTCCCCGGTCGCGGCTGCTGGGCCGGACACTCCGCGGAGCCGATTACATAAAGAGGTTCGGGTGCATGGTGCTCGCCATACAGCGGCGGGGGAAGATCCTTCGCGAACGCCTGGCCGATATCAGTTTCGACGACGGCGACACCCTCCTCCTGCAATGCGACAGGGAGTCGGTGAACCGCATCATGGAATCGACGGACCTGATCGTCACCAACGAGCTGACG
>CAYTUH010000070.1:4124-9502 GCA_964441165.1 uncultured Syntrophaceae bacterium | reverse complement strand
AAGAAACTTGCAGAATACGAAGCCCGGTTTAGAAATCTTGAACAGGAATCTGAACAGTCGCGACCATGTCCGGCGTGCTGCCCTCGACCGAGACGATCGCCTCGGGTGACCTGGAGTATCAGCTCCCCCGCGATAAATTTTCGGGATTCGACATACTCGAGGAAGCATTCAATAATATGGCGAAATCGCTCAAGGATCGTGACGACAGGCTTCAGCGTGTCTTCAAGCAGCTGACCAGGACGGAACGACTGGCGGCGCTGGGACAGATTTCGGCGGGTGTGGCCCATGAAATCAACAACCCCCTCGGCGGCATTCTCCTGTACAGCAATCTTGTCTTTGAAGAACTTGCCGAAGACAATCCCGCCCGGGCGAATATGGAAAAAATCATTTATCAAACGAACAGGTGCAAGCAGATTGTCCAGAATCTGCTCGATTTTGCCAGAACTCCCGCCGGGGATATGCTGCCCTTCAATATCAATGACGTCATCCACACGTCGCTCAAGCTGGTGCAGGACCAGTCGATGTTTCTCGGAATCGAGGTAAAGGCAGAGCTTGCCGACGACCTGCCCGACGTGCAGGGTGACCGGTCGAGACTGGAACAGGTCTTTTTGAATCTCTTCCTCAATGCCGCCGATGCGATGGAAGGAAAGGGCGTTCTCACCATTACCTCGGCGCTTTTGAGGCGACATATCGACAATACGGAGGAAGTATTCTTTCACGACGAAAAGATATGCCTGCTCACAAGTGACAAGACGGTGAAAGTGACCATCGCCGATACGGGCAAGGGGATCGATAAAGCCTACCTGTCCCATATTTTTGAACCCTTTTTTACGACCAAGGACCCCGGGCAGGGAACGGGACTGGGGCTTTCCATTTCCTACGGCATCATACAGAAGCATAACGGATTCATCGATGTGGAGAGCCAGCCGGGCAAAGGTACCTCCTTTATCGTGGCGCTGCCTGCCTATGAGGGAGATGACGCCCTGTTGAGACCGAAAACGGGGCAAAAGGAGCAGAAGTTCATTGAGCAGCAGGAAATTCAGGATACTCATAATTGACGATGAAGAATCGATTCGTGATGGATGCGGGCAGATTCTCACGCGTAAAGGCTACCACGTCGAAAGCGCCGATGACGGCATCCGGGGGTTCAACATTGCCTCAACGGAACACTACGATCTTATCCTTCTGGATATCCGTCTGCCCGGGATGGATGGCCTTGAAATACTGCGCCGGCTGAAAGGCGGCGGCAGGAATGCCGTGCCTGTCATCATCATTACGGGCTTCGGTACCGTTGAACTCGCCGTGAAAGCCATGCGCTACGGTGCCGCCGACGTACTGACAAAACCCTTCAGCTCGGCGGAACTGAAAAAGGTCGTAGAGAATGCCCTCAACCTCGAGGAGCCCCCTCAAGGGGAGGAAACCCTGTCGCTGCTGATCGGTACCAGCGAGTACATGCGGGAACTGAAGGATACGGTGAGGCGGATCGCCCTTACGGAGAGTACCGTTTTGATTACCGGTGAGAGCGGCACGGGAAAGGAACTGGTGGCGCAGACACTCCACAGCCTGAGCAGAAGGCGGGACAATCCCTTTATCCCTGTCGATTGTTCTTCGCTGGTGGAAAACCTGATGGAAAGCGAGCTCTTCGGGCATGTGAAGGGTGCCTTCAGCGGTGCGACGGAATCCCGTGAAGGGCGGTTCCAGATGGCCGACAAGGGGACGCTCCTTCTCGACGAGATCTCCAATATCAATATCAACGTGCAGGCGAAGCTTCTCCGGGTCATTCAGGAGCAGGAAGTGCCGCGCGTGGGTGCGTCGACACTGGAAAAAGTGGATGTACGACTTATCGCGGCGACGAACAGAGATCTCAGGGCGGAGGTGGAGGGCGGCCGGTTCAGGGAAGACCTCTTTTACCGTATCTCCGTGGTACCTATCCATATCAAACCGCTCAGAGAGCACAGGGGGGACATACTGACCATCGGTTCCCACTACCTCGATTTCTTCAGGAAAAAACATGAGAGCAGAGTCAGGCGCCTTTCCGACGAGGTGAAGAAATCCCTGGTTTCATACAACTGGCCCGGAAATATACGGGAACTGAGAAACACCATGGAGCGTCTCTGCGTGCTGTGCGACAAGGAAACCGTTGATCTTTCCGATATCCTCTATTACGGGCAGAGCGAGGGTTCGAAGGCTCCCGTGGTGGATTCCTTTTCCGGCAGGATTACACTGGTAGACGTGGAAAAAGAACATATCGAGAAGGCCCTCAGGCATTTCGGCTATCAAATCGGCAAGACGGCCCGGTTCCTCGGGATCGATCGAAAAACATTGCGGACGAAAATCAAGAACTATGGCATAGAACTGGAAAAAGAGGCCGGCGGCGAGCGGTGAGGTGAAGCTCAATGAAGTATTATGACAAGTCCTACTATCAATTTCATGACGATGACGTTGCTGATAAATGTTTTCTCTGCAGCCACAACACAAAACGCCTCTTCGTCGTTCGCCATGTGGTCACCGAAAAAATGGTCCATTTATGTGAAGACTGCATGGTTGAAAATATTTCCGATTACATGCTCGACAACACAAAACCCTGGACAAGCAGCAAGGACGAGGGCGACTGATCCCCTGAGGCGCTCTTCCCTCAATTTCTATTCTCCCTTTGTAATCATTACCGGTCACCGCATGGCGGCTTCCTGATTCGGGAACCCCTGCCCCTGTCGTTCATCTTCAAGGAATCGGGGTAATTCCACCCCTCGCGTGGGGAGAAATTACCCATCCCGTGGTGTCCCCCTGGTGGAAGGATTGATAAAATGCCCTTACTATCAATAAGTTATGGCTCTGGTATTGAATTTGCGATACCAATTGTGATGCAGTCGTAAAAAGTAGATATTGAAGCTTCCCGCAACAGGGTGCGGGAAAGCTCCGATTGATTGTTAAGGAAAAGATCATTGTATATGCGTCCGCTGTTCAATTCGATGGCAGAGAAAAAAGCTTCACATGCAAGGTGCGCCAATCCTGAGGAATGAGGCGTACTTATGGTACGTCGCATAGCCTGCCCCCGCGAAAGCGGGGAAAGGATGCAGCGCAACGCAGCAGGTGAACCGGGAGTGCTCCCGCAAGCCCCGCCTGTTAGGCGGGGCCAAGGGGCACAATATAATTAAACAATTCCTTACCGGGAAGCCCCGCCCTGTGGGCGGGGAGCTTCACATTTTTTTTGTTGGTTTTCTCGACTGAATGATATAGAAGTCATGCAGCGGGGATGGTAATTCGAAAAAAAATCACACAAAACAAACAACAGGGTGAAAAAAAGGAGCGGGATGTGAATGTCGGCGATCTCATAGCGAAGGCGAAGAAATCAGAAGGCAACGCGCTGAATGAACACGATTCAAAGGATGTTCTGACGGCCTATGGTATCCCGGTGGTGGAAGAGAGGGTCGCCGCCGATGCGGACGAAGCGGTTCAGATAGCCGGAGAATGGGGATATCCCGTTGTATTGAAGGCAATGGGTGCAACGCTCATGCATAAGACGGAGCGCGGGCTGGTGCATCTCAATCTTGAGGGTGCTGCTGCCGTGACGGATGCCGCCCGGGCAATAACCGAAGAAGCCGGCGACGAACTTGAAGGATTACTGGTGCAGAGGCAGGTAAGGGGAAAACGGGAATTTGTGGCCGGCCTTTTCAGGAACAGGGAGTTCGGTCCCGTGGTGCTCTTCGGTGTGGGAGGCATCTTTACCGAAGCATTGTCGGACGTATCCTTGCGTGTGGCGCCGCTGACCGAAGCGGACGCCGCGGAGATGCTCGATGAAATAAAGGCCCGGACACTGCTGGGAGCCTTCAGGGGAGAACGGGAGGCCAATCGCGACGATCTGATCAAAACGATCATGGGGCTGGCGCGCATCGGCATGGAAATACCCGAAATAACGGAGATCGACATCAACCCCCTTCTGATTTCACCGGACGGCGCGGTCAGGGCGGTCGATGCACTGGTGGTGGTGCGTGAGAGGGAAGAAGAAAAGGAACTGCCCCTACCTGTCGATCCTGCTGCGATCAGAAATCTCTTTTATCCCCGGTCGATTGCCTTTATCGGAGCCTCGAATCAGATCGGCAAATGGGGTCATATGCTCCTTTCCAATACGATAAGCGGAAATTACAAAGGGGATATATACCTGGTGAATACAAAGGGCGGTACTATCGCCGGACATGACGTATATACATCGATCACCGATATCCCCGGAAAGGTCGATCTCGGCGTGGTGACCATACCGGCGCGTTACGTCATGGACCTGATTCCTCAATTCAGGGAAAAGGGAATCAAAAACATGCTGCTCATTACGTCGGGATTCGGGGAAACCGGTTCCGAGGGAAAGGATATTGAGAAGGAACTGGTTTCGGCCGCCCGCGACGCCGGGATCCTGATACTGGGACCCAACACGATGGGAATCTGTAATCCCCATATGAATTTCTATTGTACCGGTATGGCCGTGAAACCGAATCCGGGTTCGACGGCGGTGGTGGCGCAATCGGGAAACCTGGGCGTCCAGCTGCTTGCCTTCGCGGAAGAGCAGGGAATCGGCATACGGGGGTTCTGTGGTTCGGGAAACGAGGCTATGATCACGGTGGAGGACTTCATAGACGGATTCGAAATAGATGAATTGACGGAAATTGTCATGCTCTACGTAGAGAGCGTCAAGAACGGCAGGCGTTTTTTCGAAAGCGCACGGCGTCTCGGAAAGAAAAAACCCATCGTACTCCTGAAAGGTGGAGAGAGCGATGCAGGAAATCGCGCAGCCGCGAGTCACACCGGCGCAATGTCATCGGATTCACGCATATTCGATGCAGTCTGCAGGCAGGCAGGAGTGGTCAAGGTCGAACAGTCAATGGATCTTCTCGATCTCTCGGCGGCCTTTTCATCACTGCCGTTGCCGCGGGGCAAACGCGTGGCCATCCTGACCCTTGGGGGCGGGTGGGGAGTCATTACCGCCGATATGTGCAGCAAGGCGGGACTTGAAGTGCCGGAGCTGTCATCGGAACTGCTCGAGGAGTTTGATAAGATTCTGCCGCCCTATTGGAGCAGATCGAATCCTGCCGACATCGTCGGAGAGAGCGATAACAGGCTTCCACTCATCATTATGGAAGAACTGCTGAAATGGGACGGATGTGACGGGGTCATCAACCTGGGCATACTCGGGCGGCGCATTTTCGTGAAGCGTCTTGCCGATTCCGTTCGTTATGCCGATCCTTCCTATTCGCCGCATTTTCTTTCGGAGGTGACACAGATTCTTGATGATTACGAAAAGAAATATATCGAGTTCGTTGCGGAAATGATGGAGAAATATGGCAAGCCGATATATGGTGTCAGCCTTCTTACGGACGAAAAGGACCAGA
>CAYTUH010000070.1:2784-4114 GCA_964441165.1 uncultured Syntrophaceae bacterium | reverse complement strand
CTTCAAGAGCGAATATATCGATATTTTGCAGGACAGTCTCCGGCTTCGCGAAGAAAATAAACGGCTGATTCAGCATTTATCCCACGCCGGAAAGAGCGGTCCGCGCCTTTTCAATGATGTACGAGTATTACAGATTCATCAACCGGTAATTGAAACGGAGTATCATCGAACGTCTGTAAGGTACGGCGGCAGGTGATCCGGGGAGGATGATCCGCCCGACCGTACTGTCCTCAGAGAAAAACATCAAAACATCATGATAAGCATGCGGAGTGTCAATACGTAAGGAGGCAGCGGTGCCTTCTGCCGGTGGGGAAAAGGTGCGGGAAGTGTATGAAATCCCGGAGGGAGTCACAACGTTGCCGCTCTCAGCGTGCGGTGCTTGAAAAAAGGGACGAGAAAAGAATTTATTTGAAACGGGGGATGGAGGTATTATTTGGTCGAAAAATGGATGCGCCGGGTGCGAAAATTGCACGAAAGGTGCAGCAATGTTTATAACAAGTGACAAAGGTGGGGCAGTCGATGAAATAAGCTGTTAAATTATATGAACAATTGTATAACTATCAGGAAATATGACATATATTCAGTTTGCATAAATCATATGCAAACAGTAATAAAGTTGAAGTTATAAAGCATTTACGTATGTTGTCAACATGGTTATCAACAGTTGTATCAACAGATTTGTGGATTGCTGCCAGGGAGCGTGGGGAAGGGTTCGTTATGAGAATGGAAATGAAGACCGGGAATATTTTTTCCGGTGGTGCAGGCGACGATCGGGGTGAACTGTGCGAAACCCTTGTTGAAGCAAAGGGTGTGAGGATCGAACGGATTGTATCACGGGGGCAGGCATCCCCCGAGGGGTTCTGGTACGATCAGGACAGGGACGAATGGGTGATTATCCTGCAGGGAAGTGCCGGTCTGAGTATTGATGGGTCCAGCGACATGGTGATAATGAGAACCGGTGATTACCTGCTTATTCCCGCCCATTTCCGTCATCGTGTCGAATGGACCGATCCCGAAGAGGAGACACTCTGGATCGCCGTGCACTACGAGAGTTGAAAGTTTCCAGTTGAAAAGTTTCAAGTTACGCCACCCCTGCGGGGGTAAGCGCTCTTATGCTCTTATGAACTTATCAGCATGTGAGCCATGAGCAATTTTTTTTCCTCATGAACTTATGAACTCACGAACTTATGAACTCACGAACTGTTCTTCACTCAGGTATTCTGGGACTCAGGTTATCTGGGACATTGCCACTGTTTTTCGCCAAAAATCAATATTGCTGAAATCTTAAGAGGTAGACAATATATGGCACAGTAAAAAAATTCAAATGCAA
>CAYTUH010000070.1:0-2774 GCA_964441165.1 uncultured Syntrophaceae bacterium | reverse complement strand
CAAGGCACGCAAATCCTGCGGAATGAGGCGTACTTACGGTACGCCGCAGTGACGAAGGGTGCGGCGCAACGCAGCAGTTGGACTTT
Source organism: uncultured Syntrophaceae bacterium (assembly GCA_964441165.1). GTDB lineage: Bacteria > Desulfobacterota > Syntrophia > Syntrophales > UBA2210 > CAYTUH01. Next base: position 2,688 of record CAYTUH010000070.1, on the reverse strand, counting down.
TTACGAAGCCATCAATATTGCTGCAGGTATTCCATGATGTAGGCGCGGGCGCTTTTCCTGTTGCGAAATATTCCGAAATGGCCTTCGCACAGGATATCCGCCTCAAGGCTGAGGAGTTTTTTCATGGAACTCTTCCATGCCTCGATGTCGGAACGGAAGGCCGGAAGGAAGGGGCCGTGAATATCCTGCCCGAAGAGAACCCTTTTACCGTTGCGGTCGATGTAGACTGAAATGGAGCCGGGAGTGTGACCCGGCGTGTGAAGACAATGGATTTGCGTTCCGCCGACGTGGAGGACTTCCTCCTCTTCGGTCAATTTTTCATCGATATGGGTTGGCGGGAAATTAACTCCATACCAGGAAGCAGCCGTGAGGGTCTGGTTGCCCGTTTCGATTGCCTCGGTGTCCTGTTCGTGGGCGATGAGCGTGCAGTCGACGATCTGCTTGAAAAAGGGTGCGCCGCCGATGTGGTCGATGTGACAATGGGTGAGTATCACCGTGGATATGGTGTGAGCGTCGAGATAGAGCCCTTCGATGTTGCGCACCAGTTTTTCAGGATTTTTCCCCGATCCGGTATCGATAATGACCAGTTCACTTTCACAGTCGACGAGAAAGACCGTGGCATCTTCAGGGTGGGATGTGTGGGGGCCGCCGATCAGGTAAATCCCGTCGGCGATTCGCAAGTCACCGTACACCATAGCTACCTCACAGTCACTGCTTTTCGGCGTTGTCGGCTTCTCTGAGCGGGCTGTCCTCCGACAGGTGATTCCGCACCAGCGCCGCCACGTTTCTGGTTCGCCGGTTCGACCACTTCAGGTGCCCGCCAAGGCGCATCACCATTTCATGACCGAGAATATCGTGTTTTGTATAAATGCTTCTGTCTTCCTTGTCAATACGGACAAAGGGCTTCGCAATATCGTGGAGCAGCGCTGCCCAGCGAAGGGTGATGTCGGGTTCGATGCGCCGGGTCACGCGGAGGGTATGTTCCCACAAACTGTGATTGTGATAGGCGCTGTTCTGATCGTAGTCTTTCTGAAGTGCCAGTTCGGGTATGATGAATCGGAGCAACCCGCTGTCCATGAGTTGGCGCAGGCCCTCTTCAACACAGGGAGAGAGGAGCAGCCGGTCGATTTCGCTCATCCAGCGTTCCTTGCTTACTTCAAGTATGCGATGGCTTGATTTCACGATCGACCGAAAGGTCTTTTCCTCGATAGAGAACCCGAACTGTCCTGCAAAGCGCACCGCACGGAGCATCCGCAGGGGATCCTCCTTGAACCTGACCGTGGCATTCCCGACGCTGCGGATCAATTTTCCTTCGATATCGGTCTGTCCGCAGTACGGGTCGATGATCCTGTCATCCCGCATGGCAATGGCATTCATGGTGAAATCACGCCTGCCCAGATCTGCCGTGATGTCATTGACGAATTCAACTTCGGGCTTTCGTGTACCTCGCTGGTATTTTTCGATCCTGAATGTGGTGATTTCAACGGTGACATCCCCTATTTTCAATCCGACGGTGCCAAACCGCTTTCCCAGCAGAAAGGGTTTTTTCCCGGCCTCCCTGATTTGTCTTTCGATGGTGTCGGGGGGGTGGGGCGTCGAGAAATCGTAGTCCTTCGGTTCCGTTCCCATCAAGGTGTCCCGAACGGACCCGCCCACGAGGTAGACAGGGGAAACGATCTCTTCGACCTTTTGAATTAATCCTTTCATAGCATACACTCTTATACGAAAGCAGTATTTTCTAACACAAAAAAATACTATGTGGCAATATATTGTGATTGCGAAAAAAGCGGTACCGGGATTGTGAAAATGAAAGTTCCTTTATGCTTGTATTTCTGGTATCTTTACATACACGGAGAGGGTTCCGGAAGCATGCATGGGGCATGACATCAGGACAGGGAGGGTATGCGTGGACAGTCCGATCAGGAAGTACTGGGAAAAGAGGCTCGAAAGCCTCAGGAAGAGTCTCGAGCGAAACAATTTTGAAGCCTTTGTTGCAGATAGTGCCGATGAGGCGCGATCCGTCGTCATGGCTGACATACTTCCCGCCATCGGAGGAAAGAGGATATCCTGGGGAGGGTCGCAAACATTTGCCATGTCAATGCTCTACGATGCACTCAAAAAGGACGGGGAATTGAAAATCTATGACACCTATGAGCGCAACCTGTCGCCGGAGGACCTCTCTGAGCGGCAGAGACAGTCGCTGCTTGCCGATGTATTTATAACAAGTGCCAATGCGGTGACGGAATCGGGAGTTCTGGTCAATCTCGATATGACGGGAAACCGTGTGGCGGCCGTTGCCTTCGGTCCGCACCATGTCATTGTTCTGGTGGGCCGTAACAAGATCGTCTCCGATATAGACGAAGCAATGTTCAGAATCAGAAATTACGCTGCGCCTGTCAATGCCGCACGCTACGGAAGCTCGGCACCCTGTGTCAGGACATCATACTGCGATGACGAGGCCTGCACCGGCGACGACCGTCTCTGCAATGTCTGGTCGATCACGGAAAAATCCTGCCCCAGGGGCAGGATAAAGGTTGTCCTGATAAACGAGGATATCGGTTTCTGATACACTCCCGAGTGAAACCCCGTCTGCTGAAAGCTCCACGGAAGTTCTGCCGGTGAAGAGGAAGCCCTCCAGGTGGGCATGTGCCTGTGAGGCGGGGAGCGATGAGGGGTCGTGGAAGTAAA
>CAYTUH010000069.1:0-9505 GCA_964441165.1 uncultured Syntrophaceae bacterium | reverse complement strand
CCTGTCGTAAACAGCAACTGCGTCCCCACGACAATCAGCAAGGGTGGATCTATAACGAGGGCCTCCCCTATCTCAAGGAAACGATTCTCGATGCCTTTGTCTGGTCCATCGTGGGACTGCTCCTCGGCGCCCGTCTCGGATATGTCCTGATGTATAATCCCGGATATTTTATCCTTCACCCTCTTGAAATCATTCTGCCCTTTACCCTGTCCGACGGGTTCCGGTATGTCGGGATCAGCGGGATGTCATATCACGGAGGGCTCGTCGGCGTGATCGGCGCCACCCTCCTCTTTTGCGTCAAACACAAGATCGACTTCTGGCAATTTGCCGATGTGATGTGTGCCGAGATTCCTCTGGGGTATACCTTCGGGCGGATCGGCAATTTTCTCAACGGCGAATTATACGGCCGTGTGACCGACGCGGCATGGGGGATGTACTTTCCCGCCGATCCCTACCAGCAGCTTCGCCATCCCTCCCAGCTCTACGAAGCCTTCTTCGAAGGGATCTTTCTCTATATCGTTCTGTGGCATCTGCGCCACAAGGCCGACTTCAACGGCTTTGTCCTTTCCCTCTATATCATCGGATATGGGACGGCACGGTTCTTTATCGAATTCTTCAGACAGCCCGATCCCCAGATGGGCTTTGTCCTGGGGACGCTCTCGATGGGACAGATCCTCTGCTTCCTGATGGTGCTTCTCGGCGTGATGATCCTGATTTTAAGAAAAGTTATCAGTTCGTTGTAAAAAATCCAGAGAGGAGGATTGATGATGAAAGGTCTCAAGGGAACCAAAACGGAAAAAAATATTCTGGCGGCCTTTGCCGGCGAATCGCAGGCACGCAACCGCTATGCCTATTTTGCCGAAAAGGCCCGAGAGGAGGGGTACGAGCAGATTGCCGCCATTTTTGAAGAAACGGCTCTCAATGAACGGGAACATGCCCGGCGGTTTTTCGGCCTTCTCGAGGGCGGAGAAGCGGTGATCGAGGCGGGTTATCCAGCGGGTGTCGTCGGTGATACGGCGGCGAATCTTGAAGCGGCGGCGGCTGGGGAACGGCTTGAATGGACGATGCTCTACCAGAATTCAGCAGAGGTTGCCGAAGAGGAGGGATTCAAGGAAATTGCCTACGTCTTCAGGACCATTGCGAATGTGGAAGTGGAACATGAAAAGCGGTATCTGAAATTGCTGGAAAATATCCGTGCGGGCAAGGTCTTTGTCCGGGATGAAGAGGTCTACTGGCGATGCCGCAACTGCGGTCACATACACAAGGGAAAGGAAGCGCCCCGGCGGTGTCCCGCCTGTGTCTATCCTCAGGCCTATTTCGAACTGAAAGAGGAGAACTTTTAACCCACCCGGAAAGAAGACGGACGCGCCCGGCGTCGATACCCCATGGCGGCACCCTCCGGAGAGGAGGTGCCATGACCGTGCATCGGTGTCGGAAATCCTGTCTGATTCCAAATGTCCGCAATTGAGTACGAGGCGGTCGTTATTGTTGCAAAGGAGTCATGACGAATGAGCGAACATCTGTTAATCGTGGGCGGCGGTGCGGGAGGACCCTCAACGGCTGCCGAGGCGAAAAGAAGAAACCCCTCCCTTGACATCACCATTCTTGAACAGGGTGAATTCGTTTCCTATGCCGCCTGACCCATGCCCTATTACATCGGCGATGTAATCAAGGATGCGGGAAGGCTGATTGCACGGACGCCGGAGAAGTTTGAAGAGACGGGCGTTCACGTGCGACTCAACACCGCCGTCGAGGAAATCGATACGGCGAAATGTGAGGTACGGGTTGCGGGAGGGGAAAGGCTTCCCTTCGATAATCTGGTTCTGGCGACAGGTGCCGTCGCCACTCTGCCGAAGATACCGGGTGTCGATGCCGAGGGGGTCTTCATCCTGAAGAATCTCCGCGATGCCATCACGATCAAGCAGTATCTCGCGGAGAATCGGTGCCGGAAGGTTCTCGTGGTCGGTGCCGGTTTTATCGCCATGGAGATGTGCGAGGCTCTGCGAACCAGGAACATCGACACGGAGGTCATATACCGGGGGGAACTCCCCGTGAGCCGCTGGGAGCCGGAATTTTCGCGGCTGGTCCTTGACGAACTGAATGCCCACGGGGTTTCCTTTGTAACCGGCACGACACCGCTGGCCGTGGAAAAGGGTGCGCAGTATCGCCTGCGGCTCCTTACGGACGGAGCACCATATGAAGGCGACATGATACTGATAGCGCTCGGCGTACGGCCCAATACCGTCCTTGCCGAGGCCGTCGGCATCGCCCTGGGGAAAAGCGGTGCCATCGGCGTCGATTTTTCTCAGAAGACCTCCCTCGAGGGGTTCTATGCCGCCGGCGACTGCTGCGAGGTCTACCACCGGGTCATGCAGGAGTGGGTTAACATACCCCTCGGCGATATCGCCAACAAACAGGGCCGGGTGGCCGGCAGTACCATCGGCGGCACACCGCGGACCTTCCAGGGTGTTGTCGGGGCCCAGTCATTCAAGGACTTCAATCTCGAACTTGCCGTGACGGGCATCAATGAACGGGATGCGGAAAAAAGGGGATTCGATCCCGCCTCCGTGATCATATGGGGGTCGCCGATGGCGCGGTCCCTCAATCCCGACAAAAAACGCCTGGGGTTGAAACTGATTGGCGACCGGAAATCGGGCCGATTGATCGGGGCTCAGGCCATCGGTGAGACGGGTGCCGTGAGTCGGGTGAACGTACTTTCCCTGGGACTCTGGACCGGGATGACCGTCGACGAAATAGGCTATATCGACCTTGCCTATTCACCGCCCTTCAGTGGGGCTTGGGACACGATTCACATTGCCGCGCAGAAACTGGCGAAAGCGCTCTAACCCCGGGGGAAGCATTCAAGGAGGGATTTGCCTGATGGAAGAAGCCTGCGCACCGGCAGTGGGCGGTAGGGGGAAAAAATTGCTGCGCCCGTGGTTTCGGGCGCTTCGCGTCCACTTTGTGCCCTGCAATGTTCTGCCGGCCATGCTGGGGAGTGTCATTGCCTGGGCCCGTTTTGATCTGTTCAGCCTCCCCGATTTTCTGCTGGTCCTGGCGGCGGTGACCGTCAATTACTTCGGCCTCGCCATGCTGGATGACGTTTTTGATTTCCTCAGTGCGGTGGATACCTGTACGGAAGAGGAGAAGAACCCCTTTTCCGGCGGCAGCGGGGTTCTTACGTCGGGGGCGCTGACCCCCCGCCAATTGCTGACGGCCGCCATCCTCTGCTTCTTCTGTGTGGCCGTCATCGGCGTCTACTTTGTCCTCACCAAAGGATGGATGATTCTCCTCTTCGGGATCGTGGGGCTCTTTTCATCGGTCTTCTATACGATGCCGCCCGTCAAGCTCTGCTACCGAGGCATGGGAGAACTGGGACTCCTGATCAATTACGGTCCCACCATCGGTCTGGGGGCCTTCTATGTCCAGACGGGCGTACTGGCCTGGGAACCCTTCTTCATATCCCTCGTGCTGGGATTCATGATGTGGTCCATGATCATCATCAATGAAATTCCCGATTACGATGAAGACCGCCGCGGCGGAAAACTCAACCTTGTGGCGCGCTTCGGCAGGAAGGCGGGCATTCAATTGTATGGCGCCGGCCTGACGGCGGCCTATGTGACGATGTTCCTCTCCGTGATCCTGGGACTGAGCCCCCTGTCCGTCCTCCTCGGTGCGGCGGGATTCCCCCTGGCCCTGAAATCCATGCGGCTTCTCAGGGAGACCTATCGGGACCGTATCGCCATGGCACCGGCGAACCAGGCCATGATACAGGTACACCTTCTGACCTCCCTGGGGCTCATTGCAGGCTATTTGCTGGCGGGGTTGTAGAAGATGCGGTGGGGTGCAGGAAAGAGAGACGAGAGACGATGAAATGCTGTTATATCTGCCGCAGGGAGCTTCATCCGGGCAGAGTGGTGGGACGACAGGAAACCTGTCCCGCCTGTGGACGAGATCTGCATGTGTGTGTCAACTGCTGCTTCCATGATCCGGGGGCCTATAACGAGTGTCACGAGCCTCAGGCGGAGCGGGTGCTCGTCAAGGACCGAAGCAATTTCTGCGACTATTTTGTCTTCAGGGATGCCGCGGCCGACGGTGCGCCGGAGCAGGAGAAGCGCGATGCACGGGACAAACTGGAGTCACTGTTCAAAAAATGAGACCGCCCTTCTGCCTGATCGACGGACACGCCCATTTGAATGAGATCGATGACGTCGCGCGGGCGCTCAGCGAGGCCAGGCCGAGGGGGGTCCGGGCGATCATCGCCGTGGGGATGGAGATCCCGCCGAACCGGCACTTGCCGCGACCTATCCCTCCTTCGTCTATCCCGCAATCGGCTATCATCCCTGGGAAATTCGCGGGGATGAGATAGAGGCGACCCTCTCCTTTCTCGAGGCGCGCATCCATGAGTGCATCGCCATCGGCGAGGTGGGTCTCGACTATAGGGCGAAGGTGAAAAAAGCCCGCCAGCAGGCGGTCTTCGAAAGGATCCTTCGTCTCGCCGTGGACCATGACAAGGCGCTGATACTCCACTGCCGGTATTCGCACGTGCGCGTCCTGTCGATGATTCTGGCCGGCGGCGTGAAAAAGGCGGTCTTTCACTGGTACAGGGGTTCCCTGGAACTGCTCGACGAAATTCTTGCTGCCGGGTATCTCATTTCGGCCACTCCGGCCCTTCAGTACAGCGAGCCGCACCAGGCGGCGGTCCGTCACGCCCCGCTGGAACGCATCCTTATCGAAACCGACTGTCCCGTGGAATACGGGGGAAGGAAAGCAGAACCGCGCGATGTACTGACCACCGCCCGGGAAGTGGCGCGGCTCAAGGGGATTTCACTGGAGGAGACGGCGGCCGTCACGTCCCGTAATACTATCAATTTCTATGAACTCCCCCCTCTTGAATAAGCGCAGTCGCTTCCGGTTCTACATGGTGTAGGTGTCGAAGAGGCGCCGCTCCGTCTCCCCTTCAATGGTGGCGGTCACTTCCACGAAGGGGGTCAGGGGGGAATACTTCAACTTGTTCCGCAGCAGTTCGTCGACCTGGAAGATCCCGGCGGAATTCGCCAGCCGGATTTCGATGCGGACCGGCTTTTCCCGCCCCTTGATGATATGCACGTCTTCGATGGCCTGCGCCGACACGGAATGAATATTCACCTTGCCCGCTTCAAAGGGAATCCGGGACCGCCCTTCGGTCATGTCCGTCGCATCGGCCACCTTCAGAACACCCGCTTCAATGGTGAGGCACTTCTCGTTCGCCCCGTGGGCGACAATGGCATGGAGCGTTTCGCACACCATGGTCGTCAGGTCCGGTTCGTCATAGATGCCGGCGAGGAGCTCCCGGGCCTTGCGGAATGCGATAAAAAGACTGTATGTTTCGTGGTGGTCCCGGTGTATGGCGATTCCCGTGTCATGCAGGCAGGACGCCAGGACCACGATGATCTCGGCGTCATCGACGGTGAGGCCGTGGTGGGATACGGCGCTGGGTTCCACACCTCCCTCGACAAGCAATCGCACGATGCGCAGGGCGGCGTTGGCCACGATACGAATATGGACTTCCCCGTGGTCGCTGATACCTGAGCGATCAACGGCGTTGACGTTGGCGCATTTCCAGATTTGATACAACTCACGATCTGTATTGATACGGCTCACGAGAGCCTGCAATTTCTGATTCTTTCGCACCGGTATCTTGAATTCCATGGCGACTCCTCATTTCCTGCGGTCTGGTCTCTGTGTCAATGCATCCGCAGCACCTTGGCACCGCGAATCTTCCGGTTTTTGAGCTCGACGAGGGCCCGGTTCGCCTCCTCGAGGGGGAATTCCTCGGTCTGCGGCTTCAGGGGCATTGCCGCCGCCAGCGCGAGGAACTCTTTGATGTCTTCCCGGGCCACGTTGGCGACACTTTTGATCTCCTTTTCCATCCAGAGATGACGGGGATAGTCCAGGGTCAGAAGATACTCCTTGTCCGACGCTTCTTTACGGATCGCGTTGATCACCAGACGTCCCCCCCGTTCAAGATTTTTCATGGCTTCCACGACGGGCTTCCAGGCCGGTGTGGTGTCGATAATCGCATGGAGCTTTTCCGGTGAGGTATCCGCCGTGTCGCCGGCCCAGGCGGCTCCCAGTTCACGGGCGAAATCCCGTTCCCCTTCCGATCGGGCGAAGACGAAGATCTCCGAATGCGGATACTGGTGGGTCACCATTTTCAGGACCAGGTGGGCCGAGGCCCCGAATCCCGTGAGACCAAGGCGCTGACCGTCTTTCAGCCCCGAGAGCCGGAGGGAACGGTAGCCGATGGCGCCGGCGCAGAGGAGCGGCGCCGCCTCGACATCGGAGAAGACCGCCGGTATGGAGAAGGCGGAATCTTCGGGAACGATCATGTATTCCGCGTACCCTCCGTGGACATCCCGTCCCGTGGCCTTGAATTCACTGCAGAGATTATCCCGTCCCTCCCGGCAGAAAGGGCAGCGGCCGCAGGAGGAAAAAATCCACCCCACGCCCACCCGGTCTCCCGGACTGAATCGCGTGACCGAGGCGCCCCGGTCGGTCACCGTTCCCACAACCTGGTGTCCCGGGATCACCGGAAACCGGGGAGGCGGCGTCCGTCCCTCGATCTCGTCCAGTTCGGTGTGGCAGACGCCGCAGGCAGCCACCTTGAGGAGCAGGTCATGATTCCCCGGCACGGGTAGGGGTATGGCTGCGGGGTGGAGGGGCAACCGGTCGACGGTCAAGTCGGTCAGGTTCTTCAGTATCATCGCTTTCATGGGTGGCCTCCTTCCATGAGGCGCATTGTATCACAGGATGCAAGAATCTCAACAGGGAATGCCGGCCCACAGGGGGGGCCGGCGGCGGAAAAAAGCCCTTGTGGATTATTTCCGACTCTGTCATAGGTACAAGTTTCGGATCTTGGTTTCATTTAATACACGGAGTATGTCCCGGATGAACGTATCTATCTTTTACGGCTGGTGGATTGTCGGCGCCTGCTTTTTCGTGGCCCTCTACGTGAGCACCAGCGTATTTTTTGGTTTTACCGCCTTCATCGAACCGCTGATAGAGGAATTCGGATGGAGCTATACCCAGGTCTCCTTCGCCGCCAGTCTCCGGGGCCTCGAGATGGGACTCCTGGCGCCCTTTATCGGCTTTTTCGTCGACCGCCTTGGATCGCGCAAACTGATGCTCTTCGGCGTCCTTACGGTGGGGCTCGGCCTGATCATCCTGGGATGCACCCGGGATCTCTTCACCTTTTATGCGGGTATCATCCTCATTGCCTTTGGTGCGGGAGGATGCACCAGCGTGGTGACCATGACGGTGCTGGCGCAGTGGTTCAGGAAACACATCGGCAAGGCCATAGGCATCATGTCGTCGGGCTTCGGCGCCAGTGGACTCTTCGTCCCTCTGGTGGTACTCCTCATCGACGCCTTCGGCTGGCGAACGGCGCTGATCCTCCTGGGGCTCGGCATGTGGCTCCTGGGTATTCCCCTCGCGCTGGTCGTGCGGGACCGCCCCGAGATCTACGGGGATTATCCCGACGGGATACCGTCTCCCCCGAGGGAGGTCGGGGCGCCCGTCGCGGACGATGACGGAGGCATCCCCTTTTCGGTGGTAATCCGCGAGCCATCGTTCCGCTACCTGGCCCTGGCCGAGGCGATCCGGTTCATGGTACTGATGGCGGTGATCGTTCACATCATGCCCTATCTCACGACCGTGGGAATCCCGCGGATCACCGCCGGCCTGGTGGCGGGCGCAATCCCCCTGACGAGCATCGCCGGACGGCTGGCCTTCGGCTGGCTCGGCGACCTCTTCGAAAAGCGGTACGTCATGATGGTGGCCTTTTTCAGCATGGGAACGGGTATGCTGATGCTGGCGCACTTCAACGGGGAACTCCTCTCCTACGGTTTCATTATCCCCTTCTCCGTCGGCTTCGGCGGCATCACCGTGACCAGGGCGACGATTCTGCGGGAATACTTCGGGAGAGCCGGCTTCGGGAAGATGATCGGCATCATCATGGGCTGCGCCTCTCTCGGCGGCGTCATCGGTCCTACCCTGGCCGGGTGGATCTTCGATACGGTCGGCGATTACCATATACTCTGGCTCTGGTTCGCAGGGAGCATCTTCCTGGCAACCCTTCTGATACTGATGATGAAGAAACCCCTCCGTCTGTGAGGGCGGGCACCGGCGTTCCCCGTACAAAAAAAGCTTGACAAATATTCCCCTGCGGGTTTGAAATAAGGACCATATATCTCCCTGTCACTTTCGATCGGACACCGCTTTTAGATGTCCTGTGCCCTGATCAGTCCATACACGAATTGGGTGAAAACCATACAAAGGTTTGGCTGACGTAATGAAAAGGGCTTCAGAAAGAATCTCCCGACAATCAGCAGGGTAGTCTGTGAATATGGCCCCGTGAAAACGGGGTCCTTTGTTTTTACGACACGATATTGAAAAAAAAAGGGGAATGGTGATGGCACGCACACTAACGCAGAAAATTCTGGAACCCCACATTGTGGAAGGTGAGTACCGACCCGGTGGGGAAATCGGCATACGGATCGACCAGACCCTCACCCAGGACGCCACGGGTACCATGGCCTATCTCCAGTTCGAGGCCATGGGCCTTGAGCGGGTCTGCACCGACCATTCCGTCAGCTTTATCGATCATAATACCATACAGATAGGGTACGAGAATGCCGATGATCACCGGTACCTCCAGACCGTGGCCGCCAAATACGGCATCTCCTTTTCCCGGGCGGGGAACGGCATCTGCCATCAGGTGCATCTGGAACGCTTCGGGAAGCCGGGAACCACGCTTCTCGGGTCGGACAGCCATACGCCTACCGGGGGAGGCATCGGACAGATCGCCATCGGTGCCGGCGGTCTCGATGTGGCGCTGGCCATGGCGGGCGAACCCTTCTTCCTCGCCTGTCCGAAGGTGATCAGGATTAACCTGACGGGCAGACTGCAGTCCTGGGTGAGTGCAAAAGACGTCATCCTCAAGATTCTGGAAATCTTTTCGACCAAGGGAAACGTGGGGTGCGTCTTCGAGTACGACGGACCGGGGGTGACCACGCTCACCGTGCCCGAGCGGGCAACGATTGCCAATATGGGTGCCGAGTGCGGCGTCACCACATCGATCTTCCCCAGTGACGACGAAACGAGAACCTTCCTCCGGGCGCAGGCGCGGGAGAAGGATTGGGTAGCCGTTCAGGACGATCCCGGTGCCCTCTACGAAAAAGAGGTGACCCTCGACCTTGCGGAGATCATACCCCTCGCGGCGACACCGCACAGTCCCGGCAACATCAGCACCGTGGCGGACCTTGAGGGGACGGCCGTGGATCAGGTCTGCGTCGGCTCCTGTACCAATTCATCCTTCAGGGACCTCATGGTGGTCGCAAAGATCCTGAAGGGTCGGAAAGTCCATCCCGGGGTGAGCTTTATCCTGGCGCCGGGTTCGCGGCAGGTGGTCGATATGCTGGCCCGGAACGGCGCCATGGCCGACCTGATCGAGACGGGTGTCCGG
>CAYTUH010000068.1:0-9510 GCA_964441165.1 uncultured Syntrophaceae bacterium | reverse complement strand
CTCTCGATTCGTTCTTTATAAGGTACGAACCGCGGTCAACTGCGGATATGCGGGAAAAACTGCAACCCTCCTGGAGGAATTCGGTAGAATGGGCTTCGAACCATTGGTCGAAGCCCAGATCTCTTAATTTCATTTAGTCCTGTCACCGAACCTTAGAGGATGTCCTCATCTTCGCCGGAATTTTCTTCCCGTGCCCTGGCGCCGCAGAGAAAGACACTGATAATGCTGTTGATTGTCCGTTCTTCCCGTTTCTTTGTGAGTTCTTCCTTTCCCAGCACCATGACGGAGATAAAGGCCTCGATGGCGCCGAGAAAAATGTAGGTCAGATAATGCGGCGCGATATCCCTTCTGAAATAACCGCTTTCCTGACCCTTTGACATGATTTCATCGAAGAGAGCAAAAAACTTCCTGAATCTGGCAAGTCCGCGCTCCGTCCTGTAGAGGGAGCTTCTCGACACCTCCGTGACGAAAATGGACAGCATGTTAAACTTGTTTGAGTAGGTATCGAGAAAAAACTGGATTATATTTTCGAGTTTCTGCTGGAAAGCGTTTGAAGAATTCTTTTGCGCTTCCAGTATTTCGTAGAGGGTGTCCCACCATTTCTCCACAATATTGTCAAAAAAGGCCTCCTTACTTTCAAAGTAGTGGTAGACCAGACCGTAGGAAACTCCTGCTCTCGTTGCGATGTCGGCCATGCGCGTGTTGGCATAGCCTTTCTCACAAAAGACTTCCAATGCCGCATCGATGATCAATTCTTGTTTGTCGTTTTTAGCCATGACACGGAAGCTATCAAAGACTGATTGACATGCCAATAAATATTTCCATTTTAATTGATATTTTTTTGGGGGGCTCCCCTATGATGCAGTTATAACAGATAGTTATGAGCCAGGCATCCATCCGGTCATCTCGTGCATCAGATGCGGATCAGCGATTGTACCGGAAACGGGCAGAATCGCGCAGTACGCTGTTTTGAGATGCAAAAAAACGGAGCTCCGGTACTTTGGTACTTTGGTACTTTTCTTATTCTCTTACTTTGTGCCTCAGTGCCTTTTTGCCTTTGTGCCTGTCTTTACTAATCCCGTTTCTTTATTCCAAAGATCTCCCGCGTATTGTCCGAGGTGATTCGCGCCACCTCTTCGAAGGGGAGACCCTTGATGTCGGCGACCTTGCGGGCCGTGTGGAGAACGTTGGCCGGTTCGTTCCGCTTTCCCCGCTTCGGTTCCGGCGTCAGAAAGGGACAGTCCGTCTCGACCAGCAGGCTTTCGATGGGCGCCTTCCGCACCACATCCCGGATGACGGCGGAATTCTTATAGGTCACCGTACCGGGAATGGAGATGTAGTAGCCCAGGTCGAGGCACCGTTTCGCCATGTCATAATCGCCGGAAAAACAGTGGACGATTCCCCGCACCTTCCCCTTCCACCGCTCCAGGACCTCCATCGTCTCGACATGGGCGTCACGGTCGTGAATGATGACGGGAAGGGCACACTCATGAGCCAGTTCCATCTGTTCACCGAAGCACCGCAGCTGCACATCCCGGGGTGAACGGTTGCGGAAGAAATCGAGTCCGATCTCTCCGTACGCCACGACCTTGTCATCCCTTACGAGTTTTCTCAGGGCATCGTAGGTCCCATTGTCTATCTCTTTCGCAGAGTGGGGATGGACACCCACGGATGCATACACCATGGAGTATCGGCGGGCAACGGCTATGGCCTTCCGGGAGTCATCGAGACTGATACCGACGGTCACGATGGTGTCGACACCCCTCTCGCGGGCACGCTGAATCACCTGATCCCGGTCATTGTCAAAATCATCCAACTCAAGATGCGCGTGTGAATCAATCAGCATTGGGAAACCTCATTAAAGCTGTCAGCTTTCAGCCGTCAGCAAAAAAATAAAAAAAACAGGAGCCAGAAGCAAAGAAATAAGAACAAATACGGTTCGAAGACTCAAGCGCAGCACAACGCTTCAATCCGTTACTCCTTAATCCTTCAATCCTGAATCACTTTTTTCATTCCCTCAACCGCGGATCGAGAGAGTCCCTTATTCCCTCCCCCAGCAGATTATAGCCGAGGACCGTGACCAGTATGGCAACACCGGGGTAGAAGGAAAGCCACCAGGCGATATCGATATTGTTCTTACCCGCCGTGAGGATGTTCCCCCAGCTCGGAGTGGGTGGCTGGACACCGATTCCGAGAAAGCTGAGGGCCGACTCCGTAAGGATGGCACCGGCCACCCCCAGGGTTGCCGCCACCAGCACCGACGCCATGGCATTGGGGAGGATGTGCCTGAAGATGATCCGGAAATCGCTGGCCCCGATCGCCCGTGCCGCCTGCACGAAATCCCTCTCTTTCAGGGAAATGAAATCGGCCCGCACGAGGCGGGTGATCCCCATCCAGCTTGTCAGGCCGATGACGATCATGATATTCCAGATCGACGGCTCCAGAATGGCAATGACCGCCAGGATAAGGAAAAATGAAGGAAAGCAGAGCATGATGTCGACAAATCTCATAATGACGGCATCGACCCACCTCCCGTAATAACCAGCCAGTGCACCCAGGATAGCGCCGATAAAGATGGCGATACCCGTCGCCACGAAACCCACCTTCAGAGAAATACCGGCTCCCCCGATCATCCGGCTCATCACATCCCGGCCGAGCTGATCCGTTCCGAAGAGATGGTCCCCTGAAGGCGGCGCAAGGACGTTTTTCAGGTCGATTGCGTTCGGATCGTAGGGAGCAATCCATGGTGACAGGATCGATACCACAAAGAGCACCACCACCACGACCCCACCGGCCACGGCCATTTTATTTCTCAGAAAACGGTACCAGAAATCGCTTTTCATTTTTTTCAGCTCTCAGCCTTCAGCTATCAGCAGTCAGCAATAAAAAACAGTTTCGAGTTCAAAGTTAAAAATTTCAAGTTACCTCCCCCTGCGGGGTAACTTTTCTCTGTGCCTTTGTGCCTCTGTCCCTTTGTGCCTTGCTCTATTTCACCCTTATCCGCGGGTCCGCCACGGCATAGGAGACGTCGGCAATAAGGTTCCCCAGGAGCGTGAGCACGGCGCCGATAAAGAGTATTCCCATCACGACGGGATAGTCCCGTGACATGACGGCCATGTAAATCAGCTGTCCCATGCCGGGTATGGCGAATATGGTCTCGAAGATCACGCTTCCCCCGATAAGTCCCGGGATGGAAAGCCCGAGAATCGTAATGACGGGAAGGAGCGCATTCCGCAATGCGTGCTTGTAGATAACCACCCGCTCACTGAGGCCCTTGGCCCGCGCCGTGGTGATATAGTCCTGTCGAATCACTTCAAGCATGTTTGCCCGCATGTATCGTGAAAGACCCGCCAGTCCCCCGAAGGCGGACAGCAGGACCGGCAGGATGAGATGCTTGATCAGATCGACCCAGGCGGCCCCCGGCGTCAGGTACTCGTAATTGAGCGAACGGATGCCTGAAATGGGGAGCCAGTCGAGCTGGACCCCGAAAAGGATCATCAGAAGAAGGGCCAGCCAGAAGGTGGGAACAGCGAATCCGATAAAGACGATGACGGCGGTCACCTTGTCGAAAAGAGAATCGCGGTGCACCGCAGAAAGAACCCCGATGGGAATTGCCACGGCCATGATGAGGATCATGGAAAGCACATTGATGGCGATGGTAATGGGTATCCGTTCTTTTATCTTGTCCATTACGGGACGGTGGTCCGAGGCAAAGGAGTCCCCCAGATCGAGGACGGCCAGCTTTTTGACCCATATGAAATACTGTTCGTGGAGGGGCTTGTCGAGATTGTACATTGCCTGCAGACGTTCCCTGGCCTCGATGGAAACCTTGGGATTCAGTTCCGTCTGCATGTCCGTCGGGGACCCGGGGGCAAGATGAATCACAATAAAGCAGATGATCGTGATCCCTATCAGGAGAGGGATCATGGTGATCAAACGCCGGCCGATGTATCGTAACACCGCCGCCTCCCTTCCCTATTCGAGAAATTCGAACAACTTCATCTTGTCAATATTCTGCAGGCTCTTCCAGAGCGTCGCCTCGGTGTGCGGTTCCAGCGTGATGATGGGGGAAGTACCGTTCTTTCTCAAGCGCTCAAAGAAATCACGAAAAGGGAATGTTCCGTCGCCGACGGCCGCATGAGCGTCGCCATTGCCGCTGTTATCATGAAGATGCACCTGCCCTATGTGGGACTCGAGATTGTCCATCCACAGATCGAGCGGGGTATCCGAAAAGGCGTTGAAATGCCCCGTATCAAAGCAGCAGCAGAGATGAGGCGATTCACTGAACGTGCCCAGGAGCTTTCCCAGGTATGATGGATTCTCCTCGTAGACATTTTCAAGGGCGATCGTCGTTCCCATTTCTTCGGCCAGAGAGAGAAAACCGGACCAGGTGTCCCTGCTGTTCTCCAACCAGTCATCTTCGTGCGTAACATAATACCGCCGATCGAAGGAGGCATGACAGACAATCGTCTTCGGTCTGAACAGGGGGACCAGATCGAAGACCTGCTGCAGTCGTTCCTTTGTTGCCTCCCTGATCCTGCAATCGAGCGCGCCGGGTCTCAGGTCGAAAAAAGGGGCATGAAAGGTGATCGACACCCCCACGTCGCTGAGCTTCTGCGCCGTTTCGAAATAATCCTCCCTGCCGTACCGGTCGAGCACAAAACAGTTGAACCCGATTTCGGGATTTATTTTCCTCTCCACTACCAGGGGAAGATATTGATCAATCAGCATCTGGTAGGGCATGTTCACCTGTACTCTCTGGAGAATGTCGCTCATTACCGCACACCATCACAAAAAATAAGCATCGGCCGAAGCCGTCACGGCTACACATCTATCACAATGTACCCCTTTTAACAACGACAGGCTTGCTTATCACCACCTGCGTGTTCGGGGCGCCGATAATTTTTACTTGACTTCTTTTCTGCACATCCTGTATCCTGCGTGAAATTTTTGGTGAGAGATGCAGGGCTCCATGGGCATTAACGGTACCGCAATATTCTGGTTTAGCTATTATTATTTTTGCGGATCGGTGCGCCCATCGCTTTGTAGACGCTAAACCACGTCATAACAGTTGCGCAGTAAAAGCCATGGGTACATCGCAGGATGTGCACCGTGGCTTTTTTTTGGCCATGGTGCAGGGCATTGTCACCATGGCCTTTTTTATTGCCACGAGGAGCGGGAAAGTGATTATCGTAATGAAAAGAGGCGCATCGGAAACACTGGTGGAGGAGACCATCCGTTGGGTGGAATCCGTCGGATACAACACACACATTTCACGAGGGGCGAAGCAGACCATTATAGGTGCCGTGGGTGATCAGAGGGGAAAGGAACATCTCAAGTTCGTTGAATCGCTGCCCGGCGTCGAAAAGACCATACCGATCCTCAAGCCCTACAAACTTGCCAGCCGGGAGGCGAAGGAAGGAAACACGGTCATCCGTGTTGGAGACGTCGAAATCGGCGGCGGTGACTTCACCGTCATGGCGGGCCCCTGCTCCGTCGAAAGCGACGAGCAATTGATGGAGAGCGCCTATATCATCAGGAAAGGCGGCGGTGACATATTGAGAGGCGGCGCCTTCAAGCCCCGCACGTCTCCCTACAGCTTCCAGGGAATGGAAGAGGAGGGGCTGAAACTCCTGAAAAAGGCCCGTGAAAAGACGGGACTGCCCGTTATTACCGAGGTGATCAACACGGCCGATGTCGACCTCGTGGAGGAATACGCCGATATTCTCCAGATCGGGGCACGGAACGTACAGAATTTCGCACTCCTGAAAAAGGTGGGCAAGGCCAGAAAGCCGATACTGGTGAAGCGCGGAATGATGACCACCATAGAGGAGCTTCTCATGTCGGCGGAATATATCCTTGCAGCGGGCAATGATGAGGTGATCCTCTGTGAACGGGGCATCCGCACCTTTGAAACGGCCACCCGCAACACACTCGATATCAGTGCCGTACCCGTGCTGAAAGAAAACACGCACCTTCCCGTCATTGTCGATCCGAGTCACGCCGCGGGAAACTGGAAATATGTGGCACCGCTGGCGAGGAGCGCTCTCGCCGTAGGAGCCGACGGCATAATGATAGAGGTCCATCCTGAACCGGCCAAGGCCTACTCCGACGGAAATCAGTCGCTGAAGCCTGAAAAGTACTATCAGCTTATGGATGAAATGCGCAGATTCGAAAAACTCATAAAACAGGAAATGGCGGTATTACAATGATAAAACTCACGGTCGATCTTGAAAGTCACTCATCCCATGCTTACGACATCTGTATCGGCAGGGGAATTCTGGACCGTATCGCCCTGCTGGCCTCCCATGGTGCGGCGAACCGGCATATCGTTATCAGTGATTCTCATGTATCTCCCCTCTATGGCGAATCCCTTCTTTCTCTGTTGCGGAACCTGGGCAAAAAGGCCGACCTGATCACCTTCCCGGCGGGAGAATCGTCAAAAAACATGGACACGGTTCTCGCCATCATTACGCAGATGATCGAGCTCGGTGCGGACCGGGGCACCGAACTGATCGCCCTGGGGGGCGGAGTCACCGGCGACATGGTTTCTTTTATTGCATCGATATACATGCGGTCTGTCACCTACGTACAGATACCGACGACTCTCATGTCCCAGGTGGACAGCTGCATCGGCGGCAAAACCGGGATTGATCTCGCCGCGGGCAAGAATCTCCTGGGTACCTTTTATCAACCGCGGGAGACATTCATCGATCTCCAATTTCTGGACACACTACCGGAGCGGGAATTCCTGAACGGCATGGCGGAGGTGGTCAAATACGCCATTATCGACGACCTGGACCTCCTGGATCTTCTGGAGCGACATGCCGGCAGGATCCGGGAACGGGACCCGGAGATCCTGACGGAGATCGTGACGCGTTCATGTCGCATCAAGAAAGGGTTCGTCGAAATCGATGAAAAAGACAGGGGTCTGCGACGAATCCTGAATTTCGGGCATACAATCGGACATGCCATAGAAGCCGAATCGGATTACGACATTCCTCACGGGCATGCCCTTTCTCCCGGCATGATTGCGGCGGCGAGGATATCGGAGAAGCATGGATACCTGGCATCGGAGGAATGTGAACGGATGAGGGACCTTATACAATTAACGGGCCTTCCCCCTTCCATCCCTGAAAGAATCAGCACAGAGGGCATCCTGTCACGGATCAGGCATGACAAGAAAAAAGAAGGAGAGACGGTACATTTCGTCCTGCTGAAAAAACTGGGGATGCCTTTCATGAACGGCTCGGTAGAAGAGGAATTGATCAGGGAAATCATCGAGGAGTTGAAGCAATGAAGACGGCATCGTCACTCAAGGCATTACGGAGGCAGATCGAGGAGAAGGACCGTGAGATCGTGGCATTACTGAACGAACGGTCGCACCTTACCCTGGAAATCGGGAAAATAAAGGATGAAGAAGGCCTGCAGGCATATGATCCGTCCCGGGAGCACCATGTCCATCATCACATCAGTTCAATCAACGAAGGGCCTCTTCCGGACCGATCGCTCCTCGCCATTTACAGGGAAATCATCTCTGCCTGCCGTTCCCTTCAGACCCCCCTGTCCGTCGCCTGCCTTGGACCGGAAGCATCGTTCAGCCATCTGGCCGCACAGGCTCATTTCGGCAAGAGCACCCGCTTTGTGCCCTGTGGAAGCATATCCGACGTCTTCGATTCCGTGGAGCGAAAAAGGGCACTCTGGGGTGTCGTCCCCGTGGAAAACTCCCTTGAAGGCACGGTAAAAGCGACACTGGATCGCCTCCTGTCGACCCCTCTGGGCATCCGGGCCGAGATATTTTTTCCCGTTCATCACTGCCTGATATCCTCGGGAACGGGTATGGATCGGATAGGGAGAATCTATTCCCATTCCCAGGCCCTGGCCCAATGTCAGGGCTGGCTGAAGAAGCATCTCCCGAATGCGTCCCTCCATGCCGTTGAAAGTACGGCTCGGGCTGTCGCGATGATCGCGGAAATCGACGAAAGCGCCGCCATCGGCAGCAGTGAAGCCGCAACCCTCGGCAATCTCACCGTCCTTTGCAACAGCATCGAGGATCACCCGTCAAACGTGACCCGGTTCCTCGTCATCGGGGAAGGAACGGGCGAATGCACGGGCAGTGACAAAACATCGGTTCTATTCGGAACCCATCACGAACCGGGAGCGCTCTATCGTGTGCTGCAACCCTTCGCCGCACAGGAGATCAACATGGTGAAGATCGAATCCTATCCGCTCAGGGACCGCATGTGGGAATACCTTTTCTTCGTCGACTTCGTGGGGAGTGTCGAAGAGGAACGCATCGGTGAATGCCTGGAAAATCTCAGGAACAGGGGCACCTTCTTCAAGATCCTTGGTTCATACCCCCGGGGGGACGCAGAGTCATGATCTGCATTCCCGTGAACGCCGCAACCAATGAAGAGGCACGTATGAAAATGGAGCGGTATCGGGCTGCAGCCGAGTGTATCGAACTGCGCCTCGACTTCATTGAAAATCCTGACCCTGGCGTGCTCCTTGCGGCGAAAGACTGCCCCGTCCTGGTCACCAACAGAAAAAAGGAGGAGGGAGGATCTTTCTCAGGCACGGAAGAAGAGCGGGCAGCCATTCTGACGGAAGCAGCCCGGCGGGGCGCGGATTACCTTGACATCGAGTTGAGCACCGGCCGGGCCCGGATTACCGAAGTCATGCGCGTAATTCAGCGGTGCGACAACAAGACAAAGCTCATGGTATCTCATCATGATTTTGAGCTGACACCGCCGGAAGAAGTCCTGCGGGGAATAATCGACGACGCCGTCAATTGCGGCGCCGACATGGTAAAATTGGCGACCTTCGCCCGGGAAACCGATGACAACCTGCGGATCCTGGGCACAATCGGCTACGGACGAAAACGGGGTGTTGCCATAACCGCCCTCTGTATGGGAGAAAGAGGAAGGATCAGCAGGGTGATGGCACCCTTTTTCGGATCCTTCTTCAGCTTCGCCGCCGGGGAAGAGGGAATGGAAACGGCCCCCGGGCAGTTGACCGTCGATGAGATGAAATCTGTATTGAGGATAGTGAAACCATGAAAGAGGCGAGAGAAACATACTCGGTGTTCGGCAACCCTGTCTCGCGGAGTCTCTCTCCCTTCATGCACAATGCCGTCTTCAGACGATGCTCGATAGATGCCCTTTATGATGCACGGTGCGTGGACGATGCCGCCACGATCATCGAAGAGATGAAAGACTCGAACATCCGGGGCGGAAGCGTCACCATCCCCCATAAAATTGCCGTAATGAAGCATCTTGACACAGTAACGGAGAGTGCCGGCAGGATCGGCGCCGTCAATACGATTATCCGTTCCGGCGGCACATTCATCGGCGATAACACGGACTGGCTCGGCATTATCAACACTCTGAAAGAATGCATGGAAATCGAGGGAAAACGGTGTATCATCCTGGGAGCCGGTGGCACCGCCAGGGCCGCTCTCTATGGCATCATCGGCGCGGGAGGACACCCCGCCGTCGTCAACAGGACCCC
>CAYTUH010000067.1:0-9569 GCA_964441165.1 uncultured Syntrophaceae bacterium | reverse complement strand
CGTCGCGTGCCGGTAACATGCGATGAGGCCTTCCCGGGGACCCTGAGTATAATAAGATAATCTTTTCATAAAACCGCTCATTGTTTTTACTTGATTCCGTCGATATAGTCGAGCACCTCCTCGGCCAGGGATGGTGAATCCGCGAGAAGGGAGAGCTCATGATTGTATTTCAGGGCTGAGTTTGTCAGGTTGTGACTTCCCAGAAAGACGAACCGACGGTCGATAACGGCCGTTTTCGTATGGGTGGTGGTCCGGGGGGTGTCGAAGACGACGCGAATCTTCCCTTTTTTCAGCCGCTGTGCAGTCTCCTCATTGTTGCGATCCACCATGGACCGGGCCTCCTTGCTCCTCTCAAGGATGACAGATACCTGTATCCCCCGCTCGGCGGCCCCTATAAGGTGGGTGACAATCCTGTCCGGGTAATTACCTTCGTAACCGTTTGTCTTGAAAAGGAAATAAACCATCACGATTTCACTGGTCGCCCTGTCGATGGCGTCGAGCAGCGTCGGAAAATAGTCACTGTCTTCGAGAAGTCTGATCCGGCCTGCCGGTGATCCTGTGCCGGTTGCGTCCTGTGACAGGCCGGAAGAGGGAGTGGACCACATCACCGCCACCACGAGAACGATCAATAAAACCCGGAGAAAACCTATCTTCATGATTTCCTTATCCAAAGATTTATCACGGCATACTACATAATTTGATGTCTTAAGTCGATACAAAAATATGCCTGAGCCGGAACCCGCTGCAGAGCCCCGCCGGGGCATACATCGGGTCAGCCGATTAAAAGCGTTATCGAGACAACCGAGATTATCAGGAACCAGACCAGCAGCGACCCGAAAAGTTCGTCCTGGCTCCCTTCCGCACGCAGTGATTCCAAGTGCGGGGCGGTCCCGCTTTCCCGATCCGCCTGTGATGACAGTGCCGTTCCGTCCACCCTTTCCGCTGCGCCTGCGGGTGCGCACGGCAGAATTCCGGCGCACAGGAAGGCGCAGCAGAGAGAAATACTGACAATTCGCCTGCAGGCGATGGTCCATGGTGTGGTCATGACCGTTCTCCCTTCTGAATTGAATCTCTTTTAGGATCTCATTCCCCGCACCCTGCCGCGGGGGAGTTCATCTCAAACGTTCTTTGCGGGGTCACCACCAGACTGAAAAAGTACGATGCTTTCCACTCTTCAAAAAAGAGGTCATAGTCCACAAAGAAGCATCCCCTGAGCGGGTCCTGCAGGACCACGGCACCCTCGCTGATTGAATGACCGCAGACCACGGAGTAGTGGCGCGTGCCCTCTTTCCCCAGCATGACGATAACCGGCCGTGCCGCCTGGAGGTGATTGAAAAGGGCCTCCAGGGTGCCCCGAAAGATAAGGGCGTCGAAACCCCGCGAGCGGGCACGTTCCGTGAGCTGCTTTCCCGAACAGCCTCCTTCGGAGCAGGGTGGTTCCATGACGGCAGCGGGGGGAGTGCGGTCATGCGTCCAGTACCCTATCACCTGCGCCAGGCATGCGGCACCGCACTCCCCGGCGGATTGCTGCTGCACGAAAGGTACGGACAACACCGCCGGGTGTCCCTGATGGATATCTGTGCAGCCTTTCCCGACGCCTGTTCCCTGAGAGCATCCGGGGTGAGAGAAGAGGCACAAAAAGGCAATGACCGTCATGAGATATTCTCGTGTTTCCATGGGCCCCCCTTTCGTGCAACATCCCAGGCATCGGACCGCTCCCCCCCCCACTTTTCCTCATTAATCCCCATTCGTCGTCCTTGATATCACCGTTCTGCGTGCCATCAATTATAGTATAATTGTGAACCGATGGGTGCAAAACATTTCCTTCGACAGGGGACGCGATACCGCGGGGTGCCGGTGAGTGCGAGATGCTCATTTTGATTGACAAATCTCCCGGTCAATACTAAGCTTCGCTCAAAAATTCCGAGGATTTTCCGCCATGCACCGGGCGGCTCCGTGATGCAGAAACAGTGGTGCTGCGAACGTGTGAAAGAATCATGCGATGGTTGTGAATCCGAGGGATTGAGCGAAAAGGGGAGACACACAGTATCGTGACAGAAAAGATCATTCATGTTGCCGAAAAGTACCGGACGGCGGTTTCACGAGTAGCGGGGGTCATCGCTATTTTGCTCTTGCTGTTCAGCGATGGTTCATTTGAGAGAAACGGATTGATGGATCTGTTTTTAACTTCCGCAGGGATTTTCCTGATAGGAATTTGTGTGCTGGGCAGGGTATGGGCTGCCATGTATGTCGCCGGGAACAAAACCCACACACTGGTTGTTGAAGGGCCCTACTCGATGGTTCGAAACCCTCTATATTTCTTCAGCTTTATCGGGACGATGGGTATAGGGCTCGTGTCGGAAAACATGGCCATACTCGCCCTCCTGGTGCTGCTTTTCATCACCTACTATCCCCTTGTTGTTCTTTCTGAAGAGAGGGAACTCCTCAGGGTTCACGGAGATGATTTCAGGAAGTACATGCAGCGCGTTCCCCGGTTTATTCCCAAGTTCTCACTGATAACCGAGGCGGCCACGGTAAATGTAAAAGTTTCGCAATACCGACGCACATTTATGGAAGTAATATGGTTTTTCTGGTTTATTATCCCCCTTCAAGTTGTTGAAATATTGCATGATGCAGGAATTCTACCGGTATTGTTTCATGTTCCCTGATGCGTGGCCTGCCTGTGTGCGGTGTTTCCATGATGGATGCGTTGCCGCCGGCATGGAGGGGGACAGGGTATAAAAAAAGAGAGGCCTTTGTTATCGAAGGCCTCTCTTTTTGTGTGGTGTGAGAGTACGGCAGAGGTGACCCTGCCTCCTACCCATATTCACGGTTATTTGTTTACTTCCTCGAAATCGGCATCAACCACGTCATCGTCAGCGCTCCCGCCCTGACCGGAGGCGGTTTCCGCCTGCTGCCCGGCATCGGTACCCTGTGCGGATGCCTTTGCGTACATGGCTTCGGCAAGTTTATGAGAAGCCGTCGTCAATTCCTCGGAGGCCTTTTTGATGGCGTCAAGGTCATCTCCTTCGATTGCCTTCCGTACCGCTGTGATGGCTTCTTCAATCCTCGACTTCTCCGATCCGTCAATCTGGTCCCCCATTTCCTTCAGGTTTTTTTCAACGCTGTAGGCGAGTCCATCGGCCTGATTCCTGGCTTCGATAAGCTCCCGTTTCTTCTTGTCTTCATCAGCATGCATCTCAGCGTCCTTGACCAGTTTCTCGATTTCTTCCTCCGAGAGTCCGCTCGAGGAGGTAATCTTGATGCTCTGTTCCTTGCCGGTTCCGAGATCTTTTGCCGATACGTGCACAATGCCGTTTGCGTCGATATCGAAGGCGACCTCGATCTGGGGGAGTCCCCTCGGTGCCGGCGGAATTCCCGTCAGCTCAAACCGGCCCAGCGTCCGGTTGTCGGCGGCCATCTGGCGTTCCCCCTGGAGGACATGAATGCTCACTGCCGGCTGATTGTCGGCCGCCGGGGAAAAGATCTGGCTTTTCTTCGTCGGGATCGTGGTGTTCTTGTCAATGAGTGCGGTCATCACACCGCCCAGCGTCTCGATGCCCAGTGAAAGGGGCGTCACATCCAGCAGGAGAACGTCTTTGACGTCACCAGCCAGCACGCCCGCCTGAATGGCCGCGCCGATGGCCACGACTTCATCGGGGTTCACGCTCCTGTTGGGCTCTTTGCCGAATATTTCCTTGACCTTCTGCTGTACCTTCGGCATACGGGTCATGCCGCCGACGAGAATGACTTCATCGATTTCAGACGGTGACACCCCCGCATCCTTCATGGCCGTTTTGCAGGGGCCTTCGACCTTTGTGATCAGGTCGTCGACAAGCATTTCCAGCTTGGCCCTGGTTAATTTCATGTTCAGATGTTTCGGACCCGAGGCGTCGGCTGTTATGAAGGGCAGGTTGATATCGGTTTCCATGGACGTGGAAAGTTCCATCTTCGCCTTTTCCGCCGCTTCCTTGATGCGCTGCAGGGCCATTTTATCGCTTCTCAGGTCGATGCCCTGATCCTTCTTGAATTCATTGGCGATATAATCGATCAATTTCTGATCAAAGTCTTCACCGCCAAGGTGAGTGTCTCCGTTCGTGGATTTGACTTCGAAGACGCCATCACCCAGTTCCAGTACGGAGATATCGAAGGTTCCGCCGCCAAGGTCGAAAACGGCGATTTTCTCATCCTTTTTCTTGTCCAGACCGTACGCAAGCGATGCCGCCGTGGGTTCGTTGATGATTCGAAGGACGTTCAATCCCGCTATCTTTCCCGCATCTTTCGTGGCCTGCCGCTGTGAATCATTGAAATAGGCCGGTACGGTGATCACGGCATCGGTCACTTTTTCTCCCAGATAATCTTCTGCGGTCTGTTTCATTTTTGCGAGGACCATCGAAGATATCTCCGGCGTGCTGTAATTTTTGCCACGGACCGTGATCTGTGCGTCTCCGTTCGGTGCTTCCGTTATCTTGAAGGGACTGATGGTGATGTCGTACTGGACTTCCTTGGAGCTGAATTTCCTTCCGATCAGTCGCTTGATGGCGTAGACGGTATTTTCGGAGTTGGTGACAGCCTGCCGTTTTCCGACCTGGCCGACCAACCGTTCATTGTTTTCGGTAAAGGCAACGACCGAAGGTGTCGTTCGGCTTCCCTCCTGATTGGTAATGACTATGGGATCTCCTCCTTCCATGACGGCGACACAGGAGTTTGTCGTTCCCAAATCAATTCCTATTATTTTCCCCATGGTACAAATTCCTCCTTGATATCAAATAAAATTGCTATTCTTGATGGCTTCGTAAAAAGTCCAACTGCTGCGTTACACTGCATCCTTCGTCACTGCGGCGTACCGTAAGTACCCCTCATTCCTCAGGATTTGCGCGCCTTGCATTTGAAGCTTTTTACTTTGCCATCGAACATTTACTTCTTGCGAGGTCATCATTCTTGATCGGTCTTGTTTTTTGAAACGGTTACCTTGGACGGTCTCAAGAGTCGTCCGTTCAGGAGATAGCCCTTTTCAAATTCCTCGACGACCTTATTACCTCCGTATTCTTCGGTTTCCACCTGCATAAGCGCTTCATGGTAATTGGGGTCGAAATCCTTACCCACCGCTTCAATTTTCTCAACCCCATGTTTCACCAGCATGCCCTGCAGTTTTTCGTTGATCAGGCCGAGGCCTTCGATAAAGGCATCAAAATCACCGGAATTGGCTGCGTGGTCAATGGCCCGGTCCAGACTGTCCAGAACGGGCAGCAAATCCCTGAGCAACCGTTCGTTGCTGAAATTTATGAGATCGGTGCGTTCTTTTGAGACGCGCTTTTTATAATTTTCGAATTCCGCCGATATCCTCAGGTACTTGTCATGATTATCGGCGGCATCTTTCCGTGCCTGCTCCAATTCCGAAAGGCCTCCTTCGTCGGATAGTGTCCCCGTCTCCTGGCGTTCGGCCCTTTCGGCCGCTTCCGACTGCATGCTTTTTTCCTCGTCCGCTGCTTTCTTTCCCTTGCGTTTCACCATAACCAGTTTGATTCCTCTGCTCTTTTATTCCGGTCTTCTGAACAACTTGTAATCGACAAGCTCGCAGATGACGTGTCCCACGGTAATATGAACCTCCTGTACGCGGGGTACGCTGTTGGAGGAAACGTTCATGCTGAAATCGGCGACGGAGGACAGTTTGCCACCGTCCTTGCCCGTCATGGCAATCGTTTTGAGCCCCAATCGTTTGGCTGCCTCAATGCCGTTTACCACATTCGGCGATGACCCGCTCGTGCTGATGCCCCAGGCGATATCCCCCTCTTTGCCGAGCGCCCTGATCTGCTTCGAGAAAATTTCCGAGTAATCGTAGTCATTGGCGATGCTTGTCAGGACCGATGTGTCGGTGCAGAGTGAAATCGCCGGCAGGGGCGGCCGCTCGATCTGGAAGCGGTTCATGAATTCTGCTGCAATGTGCTGGGCGTCCGCCGCACTTCCCCCATTGCCAAACAGCAAAATTTTGTTTCCCTTTTTCAGTGCGTCGGTGATGGCATCAACAACCCGGGTGATTCGCCCGAGATTCTCGTTGACGAAAACCTCTTTCGTGTTGTTGCTCTCCTTGAATATCCGTATGATAATATCTTCGATATATTCCATTTTTTCCCCGGTCTGGTTCCGTCATTGAGTAATATATTTATCGCCCACCCCGATGTCAAGGAAGCTCCATAAATTATTTGACTTCGCGGGTTCCCGCCCCTTTTCAAAGGCGGCGGTCAGGTGACGGATGCGTCCTGTGGAGGGAGATGCCTCTTCGGTAATGACAGAGGCGGTTTATGGTATATGAGGCCGAGCCGATGTCAGGCGCCGTGTATCTGCCGGGCAATCAGCAGGAGCGTTTCCCGGTCCGTGATGTCACCTGCCCTTTCCTCGATGACTTTGACGGGCCTGTCGGCTCTGTTGATAAGGGTGTCGTGCCAGACCAGCTGGGAGCGTCGCTTCTCACGCATGAATTCATTCTCGGTGCAGAGGGCTTCGGGGTAGATGCGGTTGAGGATGTAGCCCTGTATCCTGACCCCGAATTCAGCAAGGGATTGTCCGATAAAAAGCGCCTGTTCCACGGGAAATCGTTCCGGATTGGCCACGATCCAGGTTGTGGTGTCCTGCGCGAGCATGGCGAAGACATCCTCGGTCAACCTTCGCCATTTTTCGATGAGGACCAATGGTTCCTCTCCGGCCTTGCGCCTGAATCTCGCCAGGGCGCCCCTGATGCTCAGGTAGAGTTTCTGTGCCTCGCCGAGGTGTGAATAAAAGAGATGCTGAATCTGCAGCAGATTCAGGGTCGATGAGGTGGGAGCCGTGTCCCACACGATAAAATCGTATTTTCCCGACCGTGAGACCTCCAGGAGATAGTCGAGCATGAATTCCTCGTCGAGCGCAGGCGCTCCGGCAATATAGTCAATAATATCGGGTTCCACAGGCAGAAGCGACGATATGACCGTATAGACCTCTTCGCCGAACTTGTCGCGCCAGAGCTTCAGTATGACGGACCGTGTCAACTCGATCACATCCAGGTTTGCGCTGACGCTTTCCACGGTGTCGCGGAAGGTAATATTGAATAAACTGCAGAGCGAGCCCGAAGGATCGGTGGAAAGTAACAGGACCCGGTTCCGTTCCGCGAGATAAAGGGCCGTTGCGACGGATGTGGTCGTCTTTCCTACGCCGCCCTTGCCGGTGAACATGATAATCCTTCTCATCTGTTACTCCCTTTCGACGGCAATGGTCCCGCGCCGGCGGTCGCGCAGTTCGGCGATTTTCCCCTTGTTCCAGTTCGATGTCCTGGAATAGTACCCCGTAATGCGGGCGATACCTTCTACGTCAGGGGAACCGCAGAACGGGCAGGTTTCGTTGATGCCCGTGGAGGTCCCTTTGCAGTGGGCGCAGGCGGTAAATTCAGGGGAAAAAACAATCTGTCTGCTTTTCGTTTGCCGGAAGGTGTCGACGATGAAGGAGACCCCCGCTTCAGGTGACACGGGGTTTATGCCCAGCCACACATAACTGGTGGTGTTCCCCTCGATCAGGGGATGAAACTTCCCTTCACCGATGACCCTTTCAAAGGGCGCAAGCGGCGCCGAGACGGCGTAATGCGAAGAATTGTTGTAGTATATTTCACCCCCGGCGATGTTGCCCCGCACATAATGACCCGCTGCCGGCGAACAGTGCTTGAGATCCAGGCGGGCGAACCGGTACGCCGTAGTTTCGGCGGGAGACTGCTGGAGTATCATGGTAATGCCGTGTTTTCTGCTGAGGCGGTCAATCTCCCTCTTCATGAAGGCAACGAGAGCCATTCCGAATGCATGGGCGTCATCCGATTCGTGAAGCTGCACGCCCCGGTGAATTTTTACCAGTTCGTTCAATCCCACCAATCCCACGAGGTAGACCGCCTGATTCATCTTGAGGTAGGGCTCACCGTCACAATCCATTGTGAGGAGGGAAAGGGGACCTGAACGGCCCTGTGAGAGGAGGCCTTCGATAAAACGCTTTTTCTGCAGATGTGCCAGGGCGGCGGTTTCCATGATTTCGGAGAGGAGAGTCCTGAGGCGGTCATCATTGCCCTCCGCGCCGTATCCGAGGCGGGGAAGGTTCAGTGACACATTCTGCACCGCTGCGTATCGGATTTTCCAGGGCTCTTCGAATAGGAAGCGGGCCCCGTCCCGGTCGGCCGTCCGAACGATCCCGCATTCCGCGAGCGAGAGTGTGTTGTCCCGGTCAAAAATGATGTGCGTGTTTCCCTTCTCAAGGGATACCGTGGCGACTGAGCGGAGAAAGTCTTCATGACCTTCGGTCCGGAAAAACTTGTCCGAAAGGTGAACGAAGGGTCGGGGAAAGACAAAGGGCAGGCCCGCCGCGTCACCCTTTTCATACACCGCGAGAAGGGCCTGGGCAAACCGCCGGGCCTCTTCCGCATAGGCCCCGTAGGGAGATCCGGTGAATCGACCGCCAGGTCCGATGGCGGGGACCTCTTCCAGATACTCCGGCACTTCCCAGTAGAGATGAATATCGGTAAAGAGTGTCTGTCCTCCCCGCCCCACGGCCTGCTGGGCGAACTCATAGATGAGCATCTGCGCGAGCTGAATCATGCGCTCGTCCCCGATACCCGTGAGATAGGGGGCGAAGAAGGTGTTGACGGCATTCCACCCCACGGCGCCGGCAAAACATCCCTGGAGGGCGGCTGAAAAACGGATCATATGCGCCAAAAGGGTTTCTGCGTGCATGGCCGGTGACGCCACGGCGAGAGAATTGGAGAGGTCCAGGCCGAATTTTTTTATAAATTCCAGTGATTGACAGGAACAGTAGAGCCGGTCGATATAGCCGAGATTGTGAATATGAATATCTCCCCGGGCATGGGCATATCCCACCTCGTCGGTAAACACTTTGAGCAGGGCGTATTCCTTCTTGATCCCTTCCGCCAGGGTCAGGTTGGTCCCTTCGGGGGTGTGGGGTATGTTGGCGTTTTCCTTGTTGCTGTAAAACAGGATCTGCTCCACGTCGTAAAGGGGAAATCCCAGCCGGGCATGCATCTTGGATGCTCCATGGAGTCCCCGTTCCGTGAGTTTTGCATCCACCAACTCGCGGATAAGCGGCGCCGTGAGAACATCGATGCCCGATGCGACAATCTGGTCTTCCACCTCCCGGCTGATTTCCTCGGCTGTGGCGGTTTCCACGTTGGTTTCCCTGATAAGGGCATCGACGATTCGCTGCCGGTTCCAGCCGGTGATATCGTCCTGAGAGGTCCTGACGAACAGGGTAAGGTCCGTTGTTTCCTTTTCTTTCATCACCTTCATTCCTTGAAGAACCGGAAGACATTTCCGGCGCATCCCCATTGTGGCAGGTCCCGTGCCGTCCGCTGGTTCCGATCCTCAGATGTTTGTGGTAATCCCCTCGCCGAGAGACCCGAGAACATGGTCGGCGGCAATGGTCAGTGCCTCATCATGGGTGTGGGTGATGGCAAATACTCTTAAGTGAACCACTCGCGCCGGTATAAAGCGGTAAATATTCTGGAGCGGTTCCAGAGAGATCTTCTTCGTTGAGGGATTGAAAAC
>CAYTUH010000066.1:0-9793 GCA_964441165.1 uncultured Syntrophaceae bacterium | reverse complement strand
GGGAATCCAGGTAATGGATTCCGGATATCCGCTATCGCGGATTCCGGAATGACATTTACGGGTGCATTTCGTTTTGAATCTTTTGCTGATTGCTAACCGCTGATGGCTGAAAGCTATAAAAAAACAGGCACAGAGGTCCAGAGGCACTAAGGCACAAAGTAAAAGACGGGACCTATGTTCCGGATAAAAAAGAAGAAAGAGTCATTCCCGCGAACGCGGGAATCCAGGTAATGGATTCCGGATATCCGCTATCGCGGATTCCGGAATGACATCTTTACCGTCGTATGCAGGTGTTGAGTTTTTTTATCTTTCTGCTGACCGCTGATAGCTGACGGCTGACAGCTTTT
The DNA here is from genome assembly GCA_964441165.1 of uncultured Syntrophaceae bacterium. Classification (GTDB taxonomy): domain Bacteria; phylum Desulfobacterota; class Syntrophia; order Syntrophales; family UBA2210; genus CAYTUH01. The sequence goes on along the minus strand of CAYTUH010000066.1, from coordinate 9,446 downwards.
TCTCAGCCTTCCGCCCCGTTCTGTTTCCGTGTCCCCAGCGCGTGGGTGATGCGGTCGATGATAATGGCGAGAAAGACGATGCTGATTCCCGCCTCAAAACCGCGGCCCACTTCAATCCGGTTGATCGCCAGCAGGACCTCGAGTCCAAGGCCCCTGGCACCGATCATCGAGGCGACCACCACCATGGCCAGGGCCATCATGGTGGTCTGGTTGATACCGACCATGATCGTGGGAATCGCCAGCGGTATTTGAACCTCGAACAATATCTGTCGCGAGCTTGCCCCGAATGCACGGGCGGCTTCGATGACATCAGAAGACACCTGCCTGATACCGACATTGGTGAGGCGTATCACCGGGGGCACGGCATAAATAAGTGTGGCAATCAAGGCCGGAACCTTTCCCAGACCGAAAAACATCAGGGCCGGAATGAGATAGACAAAGCTGGGCATGGTCTGCATGGCATCCAGGATCGGCTTGTTGATCGATTCGAAAAGGTCGCTCTTGGCCATGGCAATACCCACGGGCACCCCCACGGCCAGCGAGACGATGACCGCCGACGCCGTCAATGCAAGTGTCATCATGGCGAGTTTCCAGTATCCGAAGGTCCCGATAAAGACAAGGAGCACCATGATACCTACCGTGGTCGATATTTTCCGGATGGAGAGCCACGCCACGATGCCCACGATGATGATCATGGCCCACCAGGGAACCCAGAGGAACATCCGCTCGATATTGAGCAGCATGATCAGGAGGGTATTCCCGATCACATCGAATACCGACGCAAAGTGATCAAGGAGCCAGTCCATGGCCGTATCGACCCAGCCGGCGAGGGGTATGGTAAGGAATGTTGGAAAATCATTCATCGGTTTCGCTCTCTTTCTCCTGAATCATATTTTCAAAGATTGAACTGATTTCGATCTCGCCCTTGAACCGCCCGGTTTCATCAACAACGGCGATGGGGACATCGGCCTCCGCAGCCAGAGGGAAAAGGTCCTCAAGGATGGTATCGGGAGTCGTAGTAGGGATATCCGTTTCCAGGATTTCCAGCAGTGAGCTTCCCTTTTTCTCTATCAGTTGTCTCAGCCGTTTCACCGTGATAATGCCGCGCAGTTTTTTGTCGCGGCCCAGCATGAAGGCGTGTTCCTCCTTCGACGTCTTGAGGATATGGAGTGCCGCCTTGAGGCCCTGCCACTCATAAAGCAGGGCGTCAGGCTGATCCATTATCCGGCCCGCCGTCAGCACCTTTGCAGGTGATGCATCCTGGACGAATTCGCGCACGTAATCATCGGCAGGCGAGGTCACCACATCCTCGGGAGCGCCGACCTGGATAATTTTCCCGTCCCGCATGATGGCGATCCGGTCTCCCAGTTTCAGCGCCTCATGGAGGTCATGGGTGACGAATATGATCGTTTTTTGCACCTTGTCCTGGATATCGATCAGTTCATCCTGCATTTCCCTGCGAATCAGGGGATCAAGCCCGCTGAAGGGTTCATCCATGAGGAGTATTTCGGGGTCCGTGGTGAGGGCCCGGGCAATACCTACGCGCTGCTGCATACCGCCACTGAGTGCCCGGGGCAGATAATTTTCCCACCCCTTCAGCCCCACCGTCGCGATCGCTTCGGCCGCCTTTTCGTACCGTTCTTCCTGGGGCACGCCCTGTATCTTCAGGCCATAGGCAACATTGTCAAGCACCGTGCGGTGCGGCAAGAGCCCGAAATACTGGAAAACCATGCTGATCGAATGCCTGCGGAAGTTACGGAGTTGTTTTTTGTCATACTTGAGGATATCTTCGCCGTTGACATTAATGCTTCCTGACGTTGAGTCGATGAGACGGAGCAGCATCCGAATAAGTGTCGATTTTCCGCTGCCCGAGAGACCCATGATTACGAAAAATTCCCCCTTTTTGACGCTGAAAGACACATCGCGTACGGCGATGACACAGCCCGTCTTTTCAAGGACTTCCTCTTTCGGCTTGCTGCGAAGTGTCGATTTCAGAACATCCCGGGCACCTTTTCCGAAAATCTTCCAGAGCCCCTTTGCTTCCACGCATACATCGTTAGGCGGTGATGTGTTATTGTTCAATGTATTCATCCTTCATAGGTAATAGAGGTTAATCTTCTGCCGAGAATTCCGGCGCTCAGATCATGTTGTGTATACTAAGATATTATGAAACCCCGGCCAATGGGCACTCCCCACTCCATAACTCATAGCGCGCAGCCGTCACTTCTTTGAAGGCTCATCGGAAAGGTAACCGTCTGAAATTATGAGTAACTGATAAAAGTAGGACAGGGTTCTATTCGAAAAACGATTCAGCTTAATATTATATGCGAAACATTCAGGTGAATAAATGCGTTGTCATTGGTGTGCCGTGGTGCATATATCGTGCCTCCTTTCGTTGGCACCCTTTTATAGACCACACTTTGGCCTCAAAGTCAACCCTCGGGAAGGCGTTGAGTTACATCTAATTGATTATTATAGACAATCCACGCAACGAAATTGTGGTATCCAGCGGAGTGGTCACAGCTTTCCATGGAACGCCGTCAGGATATGCAGGAGGGAGCTTTCCCTTTTACCGTTGCCCCTTTTCGAGGAAACTGACTTTTTCAAGGAGTCGGATGGTATTTTGGGTCACCTTGACACGGAGCAGTTCCGCGGCTGAAAACCACCGCGCCTCCAGGGCGTCATCGGCTCCCCGGGGTTGACCGTCGATATAATCGGCCCTGAGATCCACCACGACGTAATGGAACCGTATGTTTCCTTCGTCGTCGTATTGAATGAAATCGAAGGAATAAATCGGCTCCCCCGCCTTGATGCGAAGCCCCGTTTCTTCACGAATCTCCCGTTCGGCTCCTGCCTGCAGGGTTTCTCCCAGCTCGAGACCGCCGCCGGGAATCGCCCATAATCCCTCGCTGGGAGGTACGCCCCTTCTGACGAGGAGTACTCTTTCATCTTTCATGACGACAGCGCCGACACCTACACGGGGAGTATCGGGATATTCGTTTTTCATTGTCCTGTTCCTGTTCTGTCGGTACCGGCCATACAAGGGGGCGACCGCGACCGTTCATTCGAGGGAAAACCGGTGGGTCAGCGTTTCGCCCGTCTCCCCGCCCTGTCCATAGGTACGTTCGATAAAGGTCACGTTACGCTCCCGATCGATCAAGACAATCGTCGATGACCGTGTTCCATAGACTTCCGTTCCAATAAAAATCGACGACAGAATTCGTTCCCACTCGAGACCCACACCCGTATCGGGCAGCAGCCGGTCCTCCGGCCTCGATCCGTCGCCCAGCACACTGAATATTTCCTCCGGCAACGGGTCGTCGCACCCGGCAATCAGCCTGTCCATCATGGCTTTCGTTCGCGCGACCTTGGGCCAGGGCACATCCAGAAAATTGTTGCTCACACAGTGTGCGCCGGGAGGGATTCTGACAATACTGTCGCTCATATTTGAAAAGTAATAGAGCGCATCAACCGTTCCCGCGATAATATTGAATCCGCTGTATTCACTGCAGCACTGCCGGAGTTCACGAAGATAGTCTTCCGGCGGCATGGTACCGCAGAGAAAATCACGCACCAGCATGCCCCGCGACGGGCCATCCGGTTTCACCGACGCGAGATCACGGAAATTGGTCACCGCCGCGATCCGCCCCTCCTTCGTCATGCCGAACCAGGTCCCGCCCCCCTGAAGGTCCCGGCCGCCGATGACGCCGGGATTATCGGGCCAGAAGCAGGCCGGTGCCGACGACCGTTCATAGAATTCATCACGGTTGGCCGCGATAACGAGAGGATACTTCTTGTGGGACTTATATGAAAGATACAATAAGCACATGATTTCCCCTGCTGTCCGGACCTTCGCTCACGCATGGCCCCACTACTGCGCCGCCCTGACTTTATCAAGAATTACCGACATGGTTTTTCCGGCGCCGGCATTGATGCGTACATCGGCGAGATGATCGTAGGGTGTCGATCCGATATTGATAATCACCAGTGATGCACCGGCATCCCGGGCATATGACGGCATGAAAGCCGCCGGCTGCACCACCAGTGATGAGCCCACCACGATAAAGAGGTCGCAGGCCCTGGTGCAGTATATGGCTGCATCGACCGTGTCGGCGGGAAGGGCCTCCCCGAAAAACACCACATCGGGTTTCAGCGTCCCGGAACACTTTTCACAAATCGGCTCCGGAACGCCCGATTTCAGTTTTTCCCGGATATGTTCAACGGGATACCGGGCACCGCAGTCAAGGCACCGGGTCCACTGCATGTTGCCGTGAAGCTCGAAGACATTATTCCGGTTGTTGCCCGCCCGCTGGTGAAGATCGTCGATATTCTGGGTAATCACGCATTCCAGTTTTCCCATCCGCTCCAGTTCGGCGATGGCATAGTGGGCTGCATTGGGTTCGATCTGCTGAAAAAGGCCCTCTTCGACGAGGATTTTCCACATTTTTCTCCGTGTCTCTGCGCTGGTCATGAACTTATGGATGGTAAAATCATCGGGATCGAACCTGGTCCAGATTCCACCGGCGCTCCTGAAATCGGGAATCCCGGACTCGGTACTGACGCCGGCACCGGTAAAAACCACCACCTTTTTCGATTTCAGTATCAGGTCAGCCACGGTTTTAATTTTCGATTCCACGTTGTACTCCATTTTCATTCAGTCTCTATCCATGATGAATTCGTAAGAAGTAGTTGATAGATGGCAATGCAAAAAGCTTCAAATGCAAGGCGCGCACATCCTGAGGAATGGGGCGTACTTTCGGTACGCCGCAGTGACGAAGGATGCAGCGCAACGCAGCAGTTGGACTTTTTACGAAGCCATCATACATTTTGCATCGCTTATATCACAAAACCGGTAATTCAAGAATGCAAAATTCCCCGGATTGCGGGCGACCGGGACCGGAGACCGGCTTTCCGTTGCCATGACCGGCAAGGTGTGAAGCGACGAGGGGCATCGCGTATTCTTTCCTGCCCACGAAACGACAACCGAAATCTGATTCCCTTCAGCTGCTTGATATTCTTTAAAAATAAGGATAGAGTACCCGCATCTTTGTGCAGAGGTCGCTTCATGGCGGGTTCGCTCAACCGGGTTTCCATACCCTTCGCCATTACCGCACTCGGTATATCGCATGTGGTCACACAGATTACCGTGATCCGTGAGTTTGTCAATGTATTCACGGGAAACGAGATCGTCGTGGGTATCCTCATCGCCCTGTGGTTGCTCCTGAGCGGTATCGGAGCCTGGATGGGAAAGTTTGTCAGGACATTCTCCGCACAGATGGGAATCTTCCGTCTCTCCCTTTTTCTGGTGGCCTTTCTCCCGCCTGTACACATCCTGCTTATTCGTTTTTTACGGGACCACCTCCTTCTCAGAGGTGAGCTTCCCGGTATCGCCCCCCTGATTGTGTGGGCCCTTGTGCTGCTCTTTCCCTACTGTATTCTCACCGGAAGCATTCTCACCATTGCCTGCAGCATCATGCCCGGAAAACAGGGCGACAGGGCACGCATCGGAAGAGTCTATTTCTTCGACAATATCGGGGACATACTAGGCGGTTTGCTTTTTACCTTTTTCCTGGTACATTATTTTCACAACCTCGAAATGCTCTATGTTCCGTCCCTCCTTTGCCTCATCAGCCTCATGCTGGTGGCACGCACAGGCATGCCTTCACAACGCCTCATGATGTCATCGGCCATGGCAGGGGTGTGCATCATCATCTACCTTATCCTCTTTGTCCCGCTGGACCGACTCTCGCTGCAATGGCTCTACCCTTCTCAACATATCGTCGAGTATGGCGAATCGGCCTACGGAAGACTCGTCGTAACCAGGGAACGGGAACAGACAACCTTTTTTGAAAATGGCGATCTCCTCTTTTCCACTCCGAACATCCTGGCCAGTGAAGAACTGACCCATTTTGCCCTGCCCCAGATCGATATGGTACGATCAGTCCTTCTTGTTTCGGGAGGCGTAGGAGGCATCATGGACGAAATCCTTAAATACGACCCCGGGAAAATCGACTATGTTGAACTCGATCCTCAGATCATACCGGCCGGCACCACCCATCTCGACCGGAGCTTTCCACCATCGGTCCAGACCCACCTGACTGACGGGAGAAGATACATTCGTGAAACGGACCAGCGGTATGACGCCGTGATTCTCGATCTGCCCGATCCGGTCTCACTCCAGATGAACCGCTTTTACACGCTGGATTTCTTCCGGGAAATCAAAGCAATCCTCAATCAGGACGGCATCGTCTGTTTCGCCGTCAGCGGGGCGGAACACTATATCAGTCCCGACCAGTCCCATCTCCTCTCCACGCTGCGGACATCGCTCGGGAAGGTCTTTGCTCACGTATCCATTATTCCGGGCGAGCGAAACATCTTTCTCGCCTCCGACAATACACTCTCCGTTAATGTGGCACCACTCCTCATGGAAAAGGGAATCGCCACGACCTACGTTAACGAAAATTTTCTCGGGGGCTGGGTCACGGAGGAGCGCCTGGATTTTCTGCAACGGCATCTGCGTGACGACATACCTGAAAACCGTGATTACCACCCCAGGGCATACCTCTATACGATGCGCGTCCGGCTCGGCATGTTTCAGGAGCAGTATCGCATCCCGCTCATAATTATGGCGATCCTCCTTTTACTCTATTTCCTTCGTATCGGGATCGTTCAGAAAACCATTTTCACCACGGGCTGTGTCGCCTCGGCAATGGAAATTATCATACTCCTCGTCTATCAGACCGCGCACGGCAGTGTCTATACGGGAATCGGCATCATTATCGCGTCCTTCATGGCAGGGCTCGCGGTGGGCAGCTACGGCGCGAACAGGATTCGAACCGCAGACTACCGTTCACTTCTTGTCCTCGAAGCATCAATCATGGTCTATCTCTTCTTCTTCGCGACCATGCTGGCATGGCAAGGCGTCGCGCCGGGACAGTCATCCCTGGCCTTCCTGGCCCTCCTCGTCGGTATCCTCACGGGCGCGGAATTTCCACTGGCCGGCCGTCTGGTACCGTCATCTCATCGTGAATCGGCCGGGTCGCTCTACGCCGCGGACCTTATCGGCGGAAGTGCGGGGGCCTTTGCCTGCAGTATTTTTCTGATTCCGCTCCTTGGCATGCGGATGACCTGCACGTTGATGCTCCTCATCAAGGCATTGATCGTGGTGGGAATCCTTGTTACAATGCCGCGAAGAACGTGAGGGGTTGTCGAGTATCGACATGAATTCATTGCACCTGACACGAAGGGAACTTTTGAAAGCGGGCATTGCAGGAGCTCTCATGCTGACGCCCGCCGACACCATCGCGAGCTCATTGCTCTTGTCGGGAGAAAACAAAAAAGGGATTCTCCTCAATGATGCACCGGACGTCCTCTGGAAATGGTCGAAGGAAGTCTATTTTCAGGAGCGGATGGAAAAGGGCCATGTCCGGTGCCTCACCTGCCCGAACAGATGTCTGCTCCCACCCGACGGGCGAAGCCGCTGCCGGTCCCATGTAAACAAGAACGGCACTCTCTACACTCTTGTCTACGGGAATCCCTGCGCCGTTCACATCGACCCGGTGGAAAAGAAACCCCTCTACCACGTCCTGCCGGGATCGCATGCTTATTCCATTGCTACTACGGGATGCAGTTTTCACTGTCTCAATTGCCAGAACTGGGAAATATCCCAAGTGAAACCGGAACAGGTCAGGTTTTACGACATGTTTCCCGAAGCGGTGGTTCATGAGGCCCTAAAAGCGGGATGCGCCTCCATCGCCTACACCTATGCCGAGGCCACTACCTTTTATGAATATATGATCGACACCTGCCGTTGTGCCCAGGAACGGGGCATTCGAAACATCTGGGTCACCAACGGATATATCAATGTACCGCCGCTCATGAAGCTCTGCGAAACCATGGATGCCGCCAATGTGGACATAAAAAGTTTTTCCGAGTCGGTATATGCCAAACTGAATGCGGGAAAGCTGGCCCCTGTCCTGCAAACACTCAAAACACTCAAGGATCAGGGTGTATGGTTTGAAATGACCGCCCTCATCGTCCCCACCTATACCGACGATATGGACATGATCAGGCGGATGTGTCACTGGATCGTCGAAAATGTCGGCCCCGACTATCCGCTCCACTTCTCGCGGTTCTTTCCCCGCTACAAACTCACCCACCTGAACGCCACCCCCACATCCTTCCTGGAAGAGGCCCGTAACGAGGCGTTGAGAATCGGACTGCACTACGTCTATGTCGGAAATGTCGCCCCGGACGAATCCAGCCATACCTACTGCCCCGCCTGCAAAAGAGTGCTCATCAAACGGGTGGGATACCGTATTCAGGACAACAGGCTCAGTAAGGGACACTGCCCCTACTGCGGGCAAGCGATAGCGGGTCTGTGGGGATGAAGAGGGGCGACGGGAAGAGATTCCGGCAGAGACAGGAAGGATAATCCTCTTTCTATTTAAAGCCGTACTTCTTCAGTTTATACCGCAGTGTTCGCTCGGTAATGCCCAGAACTTCAGCAGCCTTTGTCTGATTGTGGTCCGCCTGGGCAAGGGCATTTTCAATCATCTGCTGTTCCAGGGCTTCGATTGAATCTTTCATGTCCATCCTCCCACCCCTTCGTTCCTCGCGACGACGAGGGGAGGAAATCTCGGAAAAGGGAAGGTCTCTGATGGAAATAACAGGATCACGGGCGATTACGGCAGCCCGCTCAATGATATTTTCCAGTTCACGCACATTTCCGGGATAATCGTATTTCAAGAGAAGGTCCATGGCCTCACTACTCAAGCCGCTTATTTCTTTATTATTTTCAGCGGAAAACTTCTCGATGAAATGACGGATCAGTGCCGGCACATCGTCTTTTCTGTCTCGCAGGGGCGGAATATTCATGACGACCACATTAAGCCGGTAGTAGAGGTCGTCTCTGAATTTGCCGCTTTTCATCCGTGCTTCCAGGTCGCGGTTGGTGGCACTGATAATCCGCACATCGGAATGCAGCGTCTGATTTCCCCCCAGCCGCTGGAATTCCCTGTCCTGGATGAACCGCAGGAGTTTCACCTGCACGGGAGGCGACAGTTCGCCTATTTCATCGAGAAAGAGGGTACCGCCATCGGCCTCTTCAAAACGGCCGATTCTTCTCGTGGTGGCTCCCGTAAAGGACCCCCGTTCATGGCCGAACAATTCGCTTTCCAGCAGCGTCTCGGGAAGGGCGCCGCAATTGACCACCATCATGGGATTTTCCGAACGGGGACTCATTGAATGAATCAGCCGGGCGAAGAGTTCCTTTCCCGTGCCGCTCTCGCCCTGAATGAGCACGGTGGCGCGACTGGGAGCAATGCGGCCGGCCATATTGACCAGTTCCTGCATGCGGCGATTCTGGTAAATGATCTTATCGGTGGTGACACCTTTCTTCCAGAGCTTCTGACGAAGAATCTCGTTTTCTTTGACCAGCAGACGCC
>CAYTUH010000065.1:0-9822 GCA_964441165.1 uncultured Syntrophaceae bacterium | reverse complement strand
ATCTATTTCGATTTCAATACGGCGACCATCAAGCCCGCGTCCTCTCCGGTGCTGGATGAAGCAGCGGGATGTGCCTTGAAGAATCCCACCTGCAAAATAGAGGTACGGGGACATACGGACAATGTCGGTTCCGCCGCATACAACCAGAAGCTTTCGGAAGCGCGTGCACGGGCGGTCATGGAATATTTCGTGAGCAAGGGCGTTGACAGGGATCGTCTGCGGGCCAAGGGGTATGGTTTTTCGCGGCCCATCACGTCAAACGATACCGCCGATGGCCGGGCGAAAAACCGCCGTGTCGGTTTGGAGCCCTTCAAGTAGGAAAGGAGAGAGGGCAGTCCGCTACGGTGCTGATCAGCCTCCGGAGGGGCCGCTCCTCCCCGGTTCTGAAGAGGAGACGGGGTCGCAGGAGACTGTCGTTTCCGGTGAATCTTTTTGTGTCTGAAATATTTGAAGTAAATGATGGTACATATAGTGTTGTATTTAGAAAAAGTTCCAACTTGACCGTGAAAAGATTCTCACATATAACGCAGAGTGTGTCGTTTCAGAGTGACTGATTGAAAAATGTAAATTTTATTTCAGGGAGGAGGAATTATGAAAAAACTTTTTACTTTGTTTCTCGTAGTGATAGTGGCGCTCTCCTTTGGTACCATGGCGGGGGCCAAGACACTCAAGCTGGCAATGGATGCCGATCCCGTTTCTCTTGATCCCCACGTGCAGCTTTCGGGAGGCATGCTTCAATACTCGCATATGGTCTTTGACCCCCTTGTCCGCTGGACAAAGGACATGAATTTTGAGCCTCGACTTGCCACCAGATGGGAGCGTGTCGACGATCTGACCATGCGGTTCTATCTCCGGAAGGGAGTCAAGTTCCACAGTGGCAATCCATTCACTGCGAAGGACGTAAAGTGGACCGTTGAGCGTCTCAAGGTCAGCCAGGATTTCAAGGGACTCTTCGAGCCCTTTGAAGGTGTCAGGATTGTCGATGACTATACCGTCGACATCGTGACAAAAAAACCCTATTCGCTTCTGCTCAACATGGCAACCTACATCTTCCCCATGGACAGCCTGTTTTATACCGGCACCGATGCGAACGGACAGCCCAAGGATGCAATCGTCAAGATCGGTCCTTCCTTTGCGCTCATGAATGAGTCGGGAACGGGTCGATACCGGGTGACCTACAGGGAGCAGGGGGTAAAGACCGTCTTCGATGCATTCCCCGAATACTGGGACACGAAGTCACCCGGCAACGTGGATAAAATAGTCCTGACTCCCATCAAGAACGATGCGACCCGCGTGGCTGCTCTCCTTTCGGGAGATGTCGGTTTCATCATGCCGGTGCCGCCCCAGGATTATGACAGGATTCAAAAGAGCAAGAACAGCAAGCTGGTGGCCATGTCTGGCAGCCGCATCATTACGGTGCAGTTGAATCAGAACCGGCGTTCGGAATTCAAGGACAGGCGTGTCCGTCAGGCCATCGTCTATGCAACCAATAACGATGGTATCGTAAAAAAGATCATGAAGGGCACGGCCACCGTGGCGGGCCAGCAGGCACCGATGGGATTCGCAGGGTACGATCCGGCCCTGGTGCCGCGATATGATTTGAACAAGGCGAAGACTCTCATGAAGGAAGCCGGCTACGAAAAGGGTTTTGAGTGCACCATGATCGCGCCCAACAACCGGTACGTGAATGACGAGAAGATCGCAGAGGCCTTTGCGGGAATGCTCTCCAAGATCAATATCAAGGTCAATCTGAAAACCATGCCAAAGGCGCAGTACTGGGATCAGTTCGATGCCCAGGTGGCTGACATGCAGTTGATAGGATGGCACCCCGATACGGAAGACTCCGCCAATTACACGGAATTCCTGCTCATGTGTCCCAACAAGGAGACGGGATACGGCCAGTATAACAGCGGAAATTACTGCAATCCGAGGGTTGATGAACTTGTCCTGGCCTCGCAGACCGAAACGGACCTGAAAAAACGTTCGGCAATGCTTCAGGAAGTGGAGAAAATTCTCTATGATGATGCGGCATATGTCCCCTTCCACTGGCAGAATCTCTCCTGGGCCGGCCAGAAGAATGTCATGCTGGAGCCGATCGTAAATGTTATGAATTTTCCCTACTTCGGTGATCTCGTCATTGAATAGTGGAAATAAAAGAAAAAATATATTAAGAGACAGCAGTTGAATATTCGGGGGGCAGTTTCTGTTGCCGGTGGTGACGGTCTGCCCCCCTCTATTATTACCGGAAGGAGACGAATCAACGCCTCATGTTTGCATTCATCGTTCGCCGCGTCACGCAGGCTGTTGTGGTAATGCTGGTCATAAGCTTTATCGGTTTTGCCATCAAACACCAGATTGGTGATCCGGTGCGTGATATCGTGGGAGTCTCCGTTTCCGTTGCAGAACGAGAGGCGTTGCGTGACCAGCTCGGTCTCAACGATCCCTTTATCGTCCAGTATGTCCGTTTTGTCAAAAATGCCGCCCACGGTGATCTGGGACATTCATTTTTCTTCAAGAAACCGACCCTCGAAGTCATCCTCTCAAAGGCCCCGGCGACGCTGGAACTGGTCTTTGCAAGCGGTCTTATCATAATACTCTTATCAATACCCATCGGGATCTTCGCGGCTATCAATCCAAAAAACTGGTTTTCGCGTCTTATCATGGGGGTGAGCATCGTGGGGGTGTCGATCCCCGTTTTTTTGACGGCAATACTCCTCATATACGTTTTTTCCGTCGAGTTGCACTGGCTGCCGTCATATGGTCGTGGTGCAACCATCGACATCTACGGATGGGAAAGCGGTATCCTCACCTTCGACGGGTTGAAGCATTTGATCCTCCCCAGTATCGCTCTGTCGTCGATCATGCTGCCACTTTTTATCCGCCTTATCCGTGCCGAGATGATGGAGGTACTCGAGACGGAATATATAAAGTTTGCCTGGGCAAAAGGCCTCTCCCGACGAAGGGTATGGCTGCTGCATGCCTTTAAGAACACCCTGCTTCCGGTAATCACGGTGGGGGGTGTCCAGCTTGGGATCCTGATTGCCTTCACCATCCTGACGGAAACCGTCTTCCAGTGGCAGGGCATGGGGTTCATGTTTCTCGAGGCCGTCGAGCGCTCCGACACATCGCTTCTCGTGGCCTACCTGATCGTAGTGGGCGTGCTCTTCGTGGTGGTGAACACGGTGGTGGATATTGTATACGGTTTGGTCAATCCGACGGTAAGGATAACGGGAAGAAAATGAGCACTCGGTGGGAACGGTTCAGAAATTCATATCTGCTCTACAGCTTCAGGCATGACTGGGTGGCGATTGCCAGGTTTATCGTACTCCTGACCCTCATTCTGCTGAGCCTCGCGTCGCCCCTGATTGCTCCCTATAATCCCTATGATACGGCGATCATCGATGTAATGGATGCTGAAATTCCACCATCCTGGATGGACGAGGGAGAAGAACGGTTCCTCCTGGGTACCGATATCCAGGGCCGGGATCTCCTCAGCACCATGCTCTACGGCATGCGCCTCTCCGTCTTTATCGGATGCGGGGCCGTGCTGCTCCAGGCCTTTATCGGGATCCTCGTGGGCATGATATCGGGATATGTGGGCGGCAAAGTGGACGCCTTCCTGATGCGTATGGCCGATGTGCAGCTCTCCTTCGCAACGATGATGGTCGCCATCCTGATCAGCGCGATCTTCCAGGTAGCCTTCGGCGTGGGACGGTACGAAGAGCTTGCCGTTCCTCTTCTCATCGTGGTGATCGGTCTTGCGGAATGGCCCCAGTATGCGCGGACGGTCAGGGCGTCGGTCCTCGGCGAGAAATCCAAAGAGTATGTGGAGGCGGCCCGGGTTATCGGGTTCAGTGCGCGGCGGATACGATGGCGGCATATCCTGCCGAACACCCTCTCCCCCGTCCTGGTTATATCAACGATTCAGGTGGCGAATGCCGTCATGAGCGAAGCGGCGCTTTCATTCCTTGGATTGGGCGTGCCGATCACCAAGCCTTCGCTGGGTTCGCTCATCAATGCGGGGTTCGAATACATCTTCAGCGGTTCCTGGTGGATTACTTTTTTCCCGGGGATACTGCTCGTGATTTTCGTCCTGGTCATCAATCTCCTGGGCGACTGGATGAGAGATGTCTTGAACCCCAAATTATACAAGGACTGAAAGACCGGCAGCAGTGAAACGGTACTATAGGGAAGAAGATCTGGAATAACGATGCCTCATTTACTTGATGTCAGAGACCTGGAAGTTACCTTCGCATTGCGATCGGGGAGCCTGATCGCGATCAACCGTGTCAGTTTCACCGTGGACAAGGGGGAACGGGTGGGCCTCGTGGGAGAAAGCGGCGCCGGCAAATCGGTGACCGGTTTTGCCATCATAAATCTGATCAGCAAGCCGGGGTATATTTCCAACGGCGCGGTCTTCTTCGACGGAAGAGATCTGGCATCGCTCTCGGATGAGGAAATGCGCCGTATCCGCGGCAATCGTATCAGCATGATCTTCCAGGACCCCATGATGACGCTCAACCCGGTTCTGACCATCGGAACCCAGATGGTGGAAACCTTGCAGGCACACCGCAGAATTTCCAGAAAGGCCGCCGAAAAAATCGCTCTTGATAAACTCCGGAAGGTGCACATCCCTTCACCCGAACGGCGTTTGCGACAGTATCCCCACGAATTTTCAGGAGGTATGCGACAGCGAATCGTCATCGCCATTGCACTCCTTACCGATCCGGCGCTCGTGATCGCCGATGAGCCCACGACGGCCCTTGACGTGACCATACAGGCCGAAATCATGGATCTTCTTAAAGAATTATGTGAATCGGAAGACATGGGCCTGATTCTGATTACCCATGATCTCGGTGTGGTGGCGCAGGTTACGGAAAAGATCGTCGTCATGTATGCCGGGAACATCGTAGAAATGGGTCCAACGGACGATATTATCGCCCATCCCGGCCACCCCTATACCAAGGGGCTTATCAAGGCACTGCCTGACTATCGAAATCCCGGCGTGCGCCTGAATCAGATTCCGGGCGTTATGCCGACACTGACGGATATCCCCCCGGGCTGTTCCTTCCATCCCCGTTGCACCATCGGTGATCGCATCTGCCGGACCGAATTTCCGGAACTCCGGGTCATCAACGATGCAAGCCAGATGGTTGCCTGTCATATGGTCTCCGGTCAAGAGGATACGTGATGAGCGATAACGGGAGTCTTTTAACAATCAGGGACGTGGTCAAGCACTTCGATATTTCCGGAGGATTTCTCGAACAGCTCACATGGGAACATTTCAGACTCAGGCGGGTCCGTACGATAGTCCAGGCAGTGAATGATGTGAGTTTTTCCATTTATCCCGGCGAAACCTTGAGCGTGGTCGGGGAAAGCGGCTGCGGAAAGTCGACTCTCGCGCGAACCGTTCTGGGCCTCTATCCGCCGGACAGCGGTGAAATCCTTTACCGGAATCAACGAATCGATAATCTGACGGCGGAACAGATGCTGCCCTACCGTGCCAAGATGCAGATGATTTTTCAGGATCCCTATGCGTCGTTGAATCCCCGCATGACCGTTCAACAGACCCTGAATGAGCCCGTCAAGTTTCATAATCCCCATATTTCAGAGGACGATGCGAACGACCGGGTGGTAAAGGTGATGGAACAGGTCGGTGTCGACCCGAAGTGGGTTGACCGTTACCCCCACGAATTTTCCGGGGGGCAGCGTCAACGCATCAGCATCGCCCGGGCCCTGATGGTTGATCCGGAATTTATCGTCGCCGATGAACCGGTGTCAGCGCTTGACGTATCGATTCAGGCGCAGATACTCAACCTCCTCATGGATGCCCAGGAAGAACGTGGTCTGACTTACATGTTTATTACCCATGACCTTTCGGTGGTGCGTCATATCAGTACCCGCGTCGCCGTGATGTACCTCGGACGCATTTGTGAACTTGCCCATGCCGCGGAGTTGTTCGACACCCCCCGGCACCCCTATACACGGGCCCTTTTGAGTGCAATTCCCGATGTGTACAAAAGGAAGGAAAGGCATATCAAGTTGAAAGGCGAAGTTCCCACGCCGATCGACCTGCCTTCGGGATGCGTATTTCACAGCCGCTGTCCCCACGCCGATAAACGATGCGTGAATGAAATCCCAGCACTCGCGGTTCTTGATACGGGAGCCCTCATTGCCTGCCATGGGGTTGAGGAAGGCCGGTTGTAAGAGGGGATCACCGTCAGCAGGGTGTGCGCTACCCTTACCACTCCCCCCACCATTCAACGGATAAGGACCGATAAGAACCGTGGAGAATCAACATCTTTTGAAAACATACCTTGCCCTTGTCATTACCGTCACATTCTGGGGGCTATCCTTCGTGGCCACGAAAATAGCCCTGGAAAGCATCCCCACCTTTACAATCGTCTTTTTTCGCTTCGGTGTGTCGGCGCTTATTTTTCTGATACTGATGATCGGTAAGGGCTTTCCCTCCTTTTCAGGAAGAGACCATTTCCTGGTAATCCTGACCGCATTCTTTGAACCCGGGCTCTACTTCATCTTCGAAACGATCGGGCTTCAATACACCTCGGCGCCGAAGGCCTCTCTGATTATCGCGACGGTACCCATCGCCGTGTTGATTCTTTCTTCCCTTGTGCTGGGAGAAAGGACAACGTTGGTCAGTGCTGCAGGCGTGGTGCTGTCTCTCATCGGGATTGCCATTCTGATCGGCGGCGGGGCCGGTTTTACCTGGGCACTGGAGGGTTCCCTCTTCGGTGACCTTCTCATATTCGGCGCCGTTATTTCGGCAGCCCTCTACATCGTATCGGCCAGAAATCTCGGGAGAAATTATTCCGCCCTGAAGATAACGAGTCTGCAGATCATGTACGGTGCTCTTTTTTACCTGCCGGCCTTTCTGTGGGAACTGCCCCGTGTCGACTGGTCCTCCATGACCTTCCGTTCTCTCACGGCGATGGTCTATCTTACCTTCTTCGCCACGGTGGCGGCCTTTTTCTGTTATAACTATGCCCTGACAAAAATTTCCGCTTCCCGCGCATCCGTATTTATCAACGGGATCCCCGTGGTCACCGCAGTGGGGGCGTGGTTTATTCTGGGAGAGACGCTCACGCCGCTTCAGATGGGTGGGGGACTGCTGGTCCTTCTTGCCGTCTTTCTCACCAATCTTCCTTCCCTGAAGAGAGAGAACACAAAATTGCGAAAGGCTGCCTGAGGGTCCGGAAGGTCAAATATCGCACAGGTCGAACAGGAGCCCCGGCAATGCCATAAAAAACCCCCGCCTCTTATGAGAGACGGGGGTATCTTTACCCTGGCAGGAACGCGTGCCTGCTGAATCAGAGGAGATCCTTCAACGCCGAGAGGACGCGGTCCACATTCTCTTCGCTGCAGGAATGTCCCATCAGGCCGATACGCCAGATTTTCCCCTTGAGGGGACCGAGGCCGCTGCCGATTTCTATGCCGTAGGTATCGAGAAGCGCTTTCCGGATGGCCGCATCGTCAATGTCCGGGGGGATAACGACTGAATTCAGCATGGGTGTCCGGTACTCCTTGTCGACAAGCATGGAGAGTCCGAGCTTTTCAAGTCCCGCGACGAGTTCCTCGCTGAGTTGTGCATGCCGCTCCCATCGGTTTTCGAGGCCTTCCTCGAGTACGAGCCTCAACGATTCATGGAGGGCGTAGATCATGCTTATCGGTGCCGTATGGTGATAGACGCGTTCAGGCCCCCAGTATTTTTCCAGCATGGTCATATCGAGATACCATGATTTCACTTTCATGGTACGGTTTCGCAGCTTTTCAACGGCCCTGGGGCCGAAGGTGACGGGTGACAGCCCCGGAGGACAGCTGAGACATTTCTGCGTGCCCGAGTAGCAGAGATCGATATCCCATTCATCAATCTTGAAGGGCGCCCCGCCGAGTGAGGTCACGGCGTCAACAAGAAAGAGCGCCCCGTGTTCGTGCGCGATGGCCGATATCTCTTCAAGGGGTTGAAGGACCCCGGTGGATGTTTCCGCATGGACAATTGCGACGAGCTTTGCCGGAAAGACTTCCAGGGCCCCCCGCACCTCTTCTGGATCGATCGGTTTTCCCCATTCCGCGTCGATTCGCTTTAAAATGCCTCCGCATCGTTCCACGATGTCGCACATGCGTGTGCCGAAGACGCCGTTGACGCAGACCAGGACCCTGTCACCGTCTTCGATAGTGTTGACGAGGGTCGCTTCCATGCCGGCGCTTCCCGTGCCGGAGATGGGAATCGTGAAGAGGTTGTCCGTTACGAAGACCCTGCGGAGCATCTCCTGCAGTTCTTCCATGGTGGCCAGAAAATAGGGGTCGAGATGTCCCACCAGGGTTTTCGACAGCGCCTCCAGCACGCTGGGGGGGCAGTCGCTGGGACCGGGGCCCAGCAGAGTCCGTTGGGGGGGTGATAATGTCTTATATTCTAAGTTCATAAACGCTCCTTTCATTATTATGATGATATCAAGCTATTATCTCTTGCAGTGCCGCGTATACCTTATCATGAAAGGGTGTGTCAATGCCGGATTTTTTCCCCATGTGAATCACGTATCCCGTGAAGGTTTCGATTTCGGTCCGGTTTCCCTTTTCCACATCGACCTGCAGGGAGGTCTTCGTGTCATGGGGGAAGCGTGAGGCCATTGCCAGCGATGAGGCGACAATATCACGGGGGAAGGGAATATTTCCAGCCTGCGCGACGAGTTCCACTTCCTTCATCAAACCCTCGAGCATGAGGCGGTGCTCGGGGTGATCCATGACGGCCCCCACCGTTTCGTCGAAGAGCGCGGTGATGCTCGCCAGGGGACCGATAAAGACATACTTCGTCCAGGCCTCGAGGGTGATGGACCCGGAGAGTTCGGCATTGATGCCGGCATCGCGCATGAGTGTCTCAATATCAGTGTATGCCTGTGCTGCGCCGTTTTCAGGGCCGAAGACAAGCCGACAGGATCCTCCCGTCTGTTCGACGACACCCGGTTTTGCGATATGACTGCTGATATAGACGCACCCGTTCAGGATGATACCCTTCCTGAGAATCCGTCGCAGGATCTCCGCGTTGGCAACACCGTTGGAAAGGGGAATCACCACGGTGTTTGCATGGATACTGCCTGAAAGAGACCGGGCGGCTTCTTCGAGATGGTAGGTCTTGACGCAGAGGAGCACGAGGTCCATCGGACCGAGTTCGGCGGGGGTGTCCGTCGCCCCTGCCGGCACCGCCTTGATAAGGCTGTCCGGTGTGACGACGGTGAGGCCCTTTTCCCTGATCTCTTGCAGGTGACTTCCCCGGGCGATGAAATATATCTGATGTTCAGGGGACCCGGCGTAGTGAGCGGCCAGTTTTCCGCCGTAATATCCCCCGACTCCTCCCATTCCCATAATTGCTATCTTCATGGCAAACCTCCTTGAAAATAATAGGTAGTATAATGCATCAACTTCTGAAAACTGCCAGGAACCACTCGAGAAGCGGCTTTACATGTCCGGCGACTTTTCCTTCTTCCGGTATCATGAACACGAAACCCTTTCGCTGGTCGGCAACGACGGCGATATGTCTGATAACGCCTGGATCAGGATGGTGTGCCACAAGCTCAATCAGGTGATCACGCATCTTAATCCTTTCATAATAGAGATAAAAGGGCTGGTTCCCCCATCTGATTTCCTCCCGTTCCAGGCGGTATTTGTTGGTAATGTCGGGTCCCCGAAAGTCGGCATAGTCAACATCGATGAGATGACCCTCGCCGTCAGAGATGCCACGCCGCGTAGCCACGCGCCGTCGCTGGCCAGCACTAGGGTGAGCGTTCACGATGTGGAGACCCTATTGGT